>NZ_JBIDBS010000027.1:0-37219 GCF_043204165.1 Streptomyces sp. NPDC047982
CCAGGCTTTCCTCCGGGCATTTTCCCTTCGGTCTTGCGTTTCCGACTCTATCAGACTCTTTCGTGTCCGATTCCCGGTCGAAGCGGGTCCGCCTTTCAGTTCCACGCTTTCGCGTTTCCCTTTCCGGCGAGTCCGACTCTATCAGGCAATTCCTTTTCCCTTGACCGAGCCCCTGCAGGCATGCAGGTTCCAATCGTGAAATGGAATGGTGCGCTGAGAATCGTCACCGACCCAGAAGCCATGGTGAGCCGGGGTCAGGCGGAGGTATGACCATACAGGCGGGTCCTGGTCGAGGCAAATCGTTTCCGGTGGCCACTCAGGGTCTCGAACCGTCAGCACTCGGACGGAATCGGAACTTCCTATGACTTACGCTGCTGGACAGCACGCCGTCGTCCGCCAGCCGTGACGACGCACCCGAGCTCCACCCCTGGGAGGTTCCCCATGACCGCTGTGACGTCGCCTCTTGCCGGACATGCCATCGGGCTCGCCGCCGTACCGGACCCGGTGTTCTCCGGCGCGATGGTGGGCCCCGGAACCGCCATCGACCCTGTACGTGAGCGCTCCGAGGCGGTGTCGCCGGTCGACGGCATCGTCGTCTCCCTCCACCCGCACGCGTTCGTCGTCGTGGACGAGCAGGGGCACGGGGTGCTCGTCCACCTCGGCATCGACACCGTTCAGCTCAACGGCGAGGGCTTCGAACTGCTCGTGAACAAGGGAGACACGGTCGCGCGGGGCCAGGGGATCGTGCGGTGGGACCCCGCGGGTGTGGAGGCGGCCGGCAAGTCCCCCGTGTGCCCGGTCGTGGCGCTCGAGGCCACCGTCGAGTCTCTTTCCGATGTCCGGGAGGACGGGGACGTGAAGACCGGCGACACTTTGTTCGGCTGGCGGTGACGGACTCGGCGAAGTGACAGCGGACCGGATATCCACAGCGGAGGCGCGGGCCACCGCACGATCGGGGACGGGTGAGATGGAGACAACGCTGCGAGGCGTCGGCGTGAGCCACGGGGTGGCGATCGGCGAGGTGCGTCATATGGGTACGGCTGTGCTCGAACCGCCGGCCAAGCAGATCCCGGCCGAGGAGGCGGAGCGCGAACAGGGGCGCGCCCGCCAGGCGGTGGAGGCTGTGGCGGCGGATCTGATCGCGCGCGGCAATCTGGCCGGCGGCGAGGCCCAGCATGTCCTCGAGGCCCAGGCCATGATGGCGCAGGACCCGGAGCTGATGGCCGATGTGGAGCGCCGCATCGCCGTCGGCAGCACCGCCGAACGAGCGGTCTACGACGCCTTCGCCTCCTACCGCGCGTTGCTCGCCAACGCCGGGGAGTACCTCGCGGGGCGGGTCGCCGACCTCGACGACGTGCGCAACCGGATCGTGGCCCGGCTGCTCGGTGTCCCGATGCCCGGCGTGCCGGACAGCGACGAACCGTATGTGCTGGTCGCGCGGGACCTGGCGCCCGCCGACACCGCTCTGCTCGACCCCGCGCTGGTGCTCGGTTTCGTCACCGAGGAAGGCGGGCCGACCAGCCACAGCGCGATCCTGGCCCGGGCGCTCGGCGTGCCCGCCGTGGTGGCCCTCCCTGGTGCCACCGAGCTGGCCGAGGGCGCCGTCGTCGCGGTGGACGGCAGCAGCGGTGAGGTCTTCGTCGAGCCCGGCGCCGAGAAGCTGGCGGAACTGCGGAGCGCCGCCGCCGCGCGCAAGGACGCGCTGGCCGCGTCGACCGGTCCGGGTGCGACCTCAGACGGTCACAAGGTCCCGCTGCTCGCCAACGTGGGTGGGCCGGCGGACGTGCCCGCGGCGGTCGAGGCCGGTGCGGAGGGCGTGGGCCTCTTCCGTACCGAGTTCCTGTTCCTGGACGACAGCGAGCGGGCGCCGTCGGAGGAGAAGCAGGTCGCGGCGTACCGAGAGGTGCTCGAGGCGTTTCCCGAAGGGCGCGTCGTGGTGCGCGTGCTGGACGCCGGTGCCGACAAGCCGCTCGCCTTCCTGACGCCGTCGGACGAGCCCAACCCGGCGCTCGGTGTGCGCGGGCTTCGGAGCCTGCTGGAGCATCCCGAGGTGCTGCGGAACCAGCTGACCGCGTTGGCGAAGGCGGCCGAGGGCCTCCCCGTCCACCTCGAGGTCATGGCCCCGATGGTGGCGGACCGCACGGAGGCGAGAGCCTTCGCCGACGCCTGCCGGGAGGCGGGGCTGGGGGCGAAGTTCGGGGCGATGGTGGAGATCCCGTCCGCCGCGCTGCGGGCGCGCTCGATCCTGCAGGAGGTGGAGTTCCTGTCGTTGGGCACCAACGATCTGGCGCAGTACACCTTCGCCGCCGACCGGCAGGTGGGGGCGGTGTCCCGGCTTCAGGATCCCTGGCAGCCGGCGCTACTCGACCTGGTGGCGCTCTCGGCGGAGGCGGCCCGGGCCGAGGGAAAGAGCTGTGGCGTCTGTGGTGAGGCGGCCTCCGATCCGCTGCTCGCCTGTGTTCTGACGGGTCTGGGCGTGACGTCGTTGTCGATGGGCGCCGCGTCCATTGCGTATGTGCGCGCCGCTCTGGCCAAGCACACGCTGGCGCAGTGCGAGCGTGCCGCATCCGCCGCGCGTGCGGCTGACTCCGCGGCGGAAGCGCGGAAGGCCGCGCAGGCCGTGCTGTCGGGCGAGTAGCCCGCGCTCCGTATACGAGGGAAGGGGGCTCCTCGCCCGATGAGTGCGGGGAGCCCCCTTCGGCGTGCTCGTGACGTGTGTCCCCGGTCTTCTGCCGGTTTCTCGGCTCTTCTCCCGTTCTCGGACCCTTCTCCCGTTCGTCTCGGACCCTTCTCCCGGTCGTCAGTGGTGTCCTTCCGGCTCGTCGGCTCCGAGGTCGAAGCCCGCGCAGTAGTCCACGTGCGGCTCCGGGGCGACGGGTTCGCCGGTGTCGGCGTCGGTGCAGTAGGCGCTGAAGACCTCGCCCGCGGTGAGCGGGACCAGACTGCCGCGGTCCAGGCGCCAGCCATGGACCCGGTCCCGGGTGCCGGGGTTGCTGGTGCGGAGCACAACTCCCCCGGGCTTTTCGAGGGCGATGCCGACGGCGAGCACGGTGACGAACTCGGCGCCCTCCGCGGTCTCGAGGCGGGCCGGGCCTTCCGCGTCGCGTTCGATGTGCAGGACGGCGAGCAGGTGCTCGCTCTCGGCGGGGGCGGAGCACACCAGGTGGTGAGTGCCGGGCCCCGCCGTCTCCAGCACGCGCAGCAGGAGATGGGAGGCCCGGTCGAAGGCGGCGCGGCCGATGTCCTGGCCGCAGTCCGCGCACTCCCCGAGGTCGGCCAGGGTCATCGTGGCGTACTCCCAGGTGGCCTGGCGGACAGCCCGGTCGACCAGGAGCGGGATCAGGTCGTCGATGCGTTGTCCGGTGTACGCGACGGTGGCGCCGGACGCGGCGATCTCGGCCGTGAAGCGGCTGCGGCTGGCGGGGGCGTCGGGCGCGATCCCGGACTCGGCGCAGAACTCCGCGTACTCCTCGGGGTCGAAGAGCGCGACCGTGGCGTGCCTGCCCCGTGCGGCGAGAGACTTGAGCAGGCCCTCGACCTGCTGAAGGTAGACCGTGTGGTCGTCGAAGGCGAAGGTGCGGTAGCGGCGCATCGCCGCGAAGTCCCGTTCGTCGGCCAGCAGGCCGATGGTACTGGGGGCTTCGCGGCGCAGCGTGCGGCGCATGGACGTCCTGGTACGGCCGTGACCAAGGGGCCCGGCGGTAGTGACGGTCCTCTTCTGCCCGGGCCTCCGCTGCCCGGACCCTTCCTGTGTGGTCCCCTCCTGTGTGGTCCCCTCGGGCTCCGTCCTGCCGAACCCGGTCCGCTGGATGTTCCTGTTGTGCGCCATGTGACTCCCCCAGTGCGCCGACGAACATTACTCACTCAGAGTAATCGTTGGCGCTGACAACGTGGCGCTCAGCGACGTCTGCGGGCGAGATCCTCGTAGAAACGGAGGAGTGCGAGGTTGTCGACGGAGCCGGGGTTGACGGCCTTGTCCAGGGCCGTTCCTTGCAGGAGGCGCTTGACCGGAACCTCGATGCGCTTGCCCGTGAGGGTGTGCGGGATGCCGGGGACCTCGATGACCTCGTCCGGGACATGACGCGGCGAGAGGTTCTCACGGATGGTGTGCTTGATGCTGTCGCGGAGGTCGTCGTCGAGCACGGCTCCCTCGGTGAGGTGGACGAACAGCGGCATCCAGTAACCGCCGTCGGGTTCCTCGATGCCGATGACGAGTGACTCGCGGATCTCGGGAAGCCGCTCGACGGCCTCGTAGATGTCCGCCGAGCCCATCCGTACGCCCTGGCGGTTCAGAGTGGAGTCGGAGCGGCCGTGAATGACGACCGAGCCCCGTTCGGTGATCGTGATCCAGTCGCCGTGACGCCAGACGCCGGGGTACATGTCGAAGTAGCTGTCGTGGTAACGGCTGCCGTCGGGGTCGTTCCAGAAGCGGATGGGCATGGACGGCAGGGGCGCGGTGACGACGAGTTCGCCCACCTCGCCCACGAGCGGCCTGCCCGTGGGGTCCCAGGACCGGAGGTCCGTGCCCAGGCACGGGGCCTGGAGCTCGCCGATGTGCACGGGCAGGGTGGGGACCGCGCCGGCGAAGCAGCTGCACACGTCCGTTCCTCCGCTGACGGATGCGATCCACAGATCGTCCGCGACCTCGTCGTGCAGCCAGCAAAATCCGTCGGGCGGGAGCGGGGATCCGGTGGTGGCGACGCACTGGATCCGGGAGAGGTCGAGATCACGCCCCGGATGGATGTCGGCCTTGCGGCAGGCCATGACGTAGGCGGCGGACGTGCCGAAGAGCGTGGCTCCGGTCTGTTCGGCGACCCGCCACTGGGTGCTGATGTCCGGGAAGCCGGGGCTGCCGTCGTACAGGACGAGCGTGGTGCCGGTGAGCAGGCCGGAGACGAGGAAGTTCCACATCATCCAGCCGGTGGAGGTGTACCAGAAGAACCGGTCGTCGGGGCCGAGGTCGCAGTGCAGGCCGAGCTGCTTGAAGTGTTCGAGCAGGATGCCGCCCTGGGACTGGACGATCGCCTTGGGGAGCCCCGTCGTACCGGAGGAGTACAGCACCCACAGCGGATGGTCGAAGGGCACCTGCTCGAAGACGGGCTCCGTGTCCGCGGCGGTGAGGGCGGACCATTCGAGCGCGCCGTCCGGGGCGTCCGTGCCCAGGAGCGGGATGTGGACGACGGCGCGCAGGGTGGGGAGTTCGCGGCGCAGCTCGGCGACCGTGTCGGCGCGGTGGTGTTCCCTGCCGCCGTAGCGGTAGCCGTCGACGGTGAACAGGACGACGGGTTCGACCTGTTGGAAACGGTCGAGGACGCTGCGGGCGCCGAAGTCGGGGGCGCAGGACGTCCAGACGCCGCCGACGGCGGCGGTGGCGAGGAAAGCGATGACGGCCTGGGGAATGTTGGGGAGGTAGGCGCTGACCCGGTCGCCGGGCCGGACGCCCAGGGCACGGAGTTCGGCCGCGAGCGATCCGACCCGGCGGCGGAGTTCGGACCAGGAGACCGCGGCCTGGGTGTGGGTCTCGTCGACGTGGAGCAGCGCGGGGGCGTCCGCGCGCAGCGGGTCCTCGGCGGCGCGCAGGGCGTGTTCGGCGTAGTTGAGGGTGGCGCCGGTGAACCACTGGGCGCCGGGCATGGTCCGGTCGCCGATGACGGACTCGTACGGGGTGGAGAACCGTACGTCGAACCAGTCGGCCACGGCCTTCCAGAAGGTGTCGAGTTCGTCGACGGACCAGCGGTGCAGCGCCGGGTAGCCGCCTTCGGCCGGGGCTCCGTAACGCCCTGCCGCCCAGTTCTGGAAGCGGGTGACGGCCGCGGCAGCGATGCGGTCGGGGCCGGGCTGCCAGAGCGGGGACTCGTCGGTTGCTGCGGTCATGGGGCTGCTCCCTGGCTGTACGGATGCGCGAGGTGGGCGTGGGGCACGCACACGTGCCGGGGTGGGCGCGTGAGGCGGCCGTTACGGACGATGCCATGTGATCGTCGTTCGCACCAGGGCTCGCCGCCCATGGTCCGGTGTCCTGACATGTGGGCCGACCACGGGTGAACGGAAGTTGAACGGGTCCCGCCCCCGGTCCGTCGGGTGGCAGGGTGAGCCGCATGGATGGTCGTGACCTGGTGCGTTCGGTGAAATTGATCGGTTCGGTGCGGGGGCTGCGCATGGTGCGCTCCGCCGTGCGCAGGCGGAACGCGGACACGCGGGCGCTGCCGCGTCGTGGTGCGGAGCGGGCGCGGGTGCCGGGGCTCGTGGTGGGGGCGGAGCCGCGGCCGGGCGGGGGTGTGGTGCGGTTCACACGGTCGGAGCTGCGGGTCCGGGTGACCGTGGGCGGTGCGGTGTTCTGGAGCTGGGACGGGGCCGATCCGCTGCCGTCGTACGCGCTGACCGGTGCGGCGCCGGAGGCGGATCCGCGGGCCCGGCTGGAGCCGGACAAGGAGGACGGCTGGCAGGTGGTGTCGGAGCGGCTGACCTTCGTGGTGTCGCGGCACGGGGCCGTGGAGCTGCGGACGCCGGGCGGGGTGATGCTCCGGCGCGAGCTGCCGCCGCGCTGGTGGGAGCCGGTTGCGGGCGGTGCGGCCCGATGGGTGCAGCGGTCCGAGTTGCCTGCGGACGCCCGGTTCTTCGGGCTCGGCGGGCGGGCCTCGGGGCCTCGGCTGCGGGACGGGGTGTACCGGCTGTGGAACACCGATCCCGGGGGGCGGTTCGGGCCGAAGGACGATCCGTTGTCCGTGACGATGCCGGTGCAACTGGTGGTGTCCGACGCGGGGACGCATCTGGTGTTCCACGACAACACCTGGTCGGGGCGGGTGACGCTGCGCGAGGGCGAGGAGGGTGCCGGTTCCGGCCATGACCGCCCGGGGACGTGCGAGGTGCGGATGGACGGCGGGCCGCTGCGGTGCTGGGCGACGGCGGGCACTCCGGCCCGGGTGCTGCAGAGCTGGACGGCGCTCACGGGTGCCCCGGCGCTGCCACCGTCCTGGGCGCTGGGGCCACAGCACGCCCGTTGGGGTTTCGGCGGCGAACGGGAGGTGCGGCGGGTCGTCGCCGGGTACCGGGAGCGGGGTCTGCCGCTGTCCGCGCTGCATCTGGACATCGATCACTTGGCCGGACACCGGGTGTTCACCGTCGACCGGGACCGTTTTCCGGATCTGCCGGGCCTGGCGAAGGAGTTGCGGGAGGAGGGGGTCCGGCTGGTCTCGATCGTCGACCCCGCGGTGAAGGCGGAGCCCGGGTACACGGTGTTCGACTCGGGCGCGGCGGTCGGGAGCCGGGGTGCGTTCGTGCGGGACGCCCGGGGGCGGGTGGTGCGCGGGGAGGTGTGGCCCGGTGAGTGCGTGTATCCGGACTTCACCGATCCGCGGGTACGCGAGTGGTGGGGCGGCCTGTACGAGGAGCGGCTCGCGCAGGGGTTCTCCGGGGTGTGGCACGACATGAACGAGCCGGTGTCGTTCGCGGCGTTCGGGGATCCGACGTTGCCGCGGTCGGCGCGGCACTGCCTGGAGGGCCGTGGAGGCGATCACCGCGAGGCGCACAACGTGTACGGGCTCGCCATGGCGCGCGCCGGTCACGAGGCGCTGCGCCGGCTGCGGCCGCAGGAGCGTCCTTTCCTGTTCTCACGTTCCGGCTGGGCGGGGATGCAGCGGTACGGGGGCACCTGGTCCGGTGACGTGTCGACCGGCTGGCCCGGGTTGCGGGCGTCGCTGGCGCTGGTGCTGGGGCTCGGGCTGTGCGGGGTGCCGTACTCGGGACCGGACGTGGGCGGGTTCGACGGATTCCCCTCGCCCGAGTTGTATCTGCGATGGTTCCAACTGGGCGCGTACCTGCCGTTGTTCCGGACGCACGCGGCGATCGACGCGGGCCGGCGGGAGCCGTGGGAGTTCGGGCCGCGGGTGCTGGAGTACGCGCGGGCCGTGCTGGTGGAGCGGGAGCGGCTGAGGCCGTACTTCGAGACGCTGGCCGGGCTGGCCGCGCTGACCGGCGCCCCGTACGCGCGGCCTTTGTGGTGGGGTGCGCCCGGGGAGCGTGCGTTGCGGGACTGCGAGGACGCCTTCCTGCTGGGGGACGCGCTGCTGGTGGCGCCGGTGCTGGAGCGGGGTGCGGACAGCCGGGCGGTCCGCCTGCCGCGGGGGCGGTGGTACGACACGGCGACGGGTGAGGTCCACGAGGGGCCGGGGCAGGTGTTGCTGGATGCTCCGTTGTCGCGGGTTCCGGTGCTGGCGCGGGCCGGTTCGGTGCTGCCCGTGCGGGGTGCGGACGGGGAGGTGGAACTGGAGGTGTGGGCTCCGGCGGCGGGCCGCACCGGGGGCGGGCTGGTGATCCTGGATACGGGTGACGCCCGGGGACGGGCGGAGGTGGAGCGGTACACGACGAAGCTGGTGGACGGGAAGGTCGTGGTGGAGCGGGAGGGGGTGGAGGGGCCGGTGGGCCGCCGGGTTCGCGTGCGCGGCCTGTGACGGCCGGGGCGTGCGGTCGCGCATGCGGCTTGTGACGGCCGGGGCGTGCGGTCGCGCATGCGGGCGGGCGGACTCGGAGGCTGCGCGGGACGGCGGACGCGGGGCGCCGGGTCGCGAACGTGAGGCCCCGGTCGTACTCGCCGAGCGCCGGGGAGCGGGGCGTACACGCGGGCCTGGTGCGCGGTGGCGGACCCGGCGCGGCGGTGGCCGGGCGGTGCAGCCGGTCAGTGGTAGCCGCCCTCGAACCACGACCGGGCGGCGAGCGTATGCAGGGGGAACGCGAGCTCGGTGGGTGCGCCGAGCACGTGGAAGCCCGAGGTCTCGTCGGTCGGTGCGGAGAGCGGAAGGGCGGCGGCGGGACGCGCCGGGAGCAACCCGAAGAGCAGCAGGTGGCCTTCCGGGTCGCTGAGGGCGTCGGCGAGCCGGACGTCTCGTTCGTCGGCCTCGATGCCGGTCTCCTCGTGCAGTTCGCGTACCACGGCGTGCTTCCAGTCCTCGCCGTGGTCGATGAAGCCGCCGGGCAGCGCGATCCCGCCGAGCCGCGGCGCAACGGTGCGGGTGATCACGACGAGGCCGGTGCCGTCCCGGCCGGTGACGGGGAGCAGGGCCACGGCGACCGGCAACGGGTTGCGGTACGCCGTGTCGCCGCAGACGGCACAGGTGCGGGGCCAGTCCGCCGGGCCGGCGTACGGTGCACCGCACGTGGCGCAGTGGGAGCCCTTGACCGGTTTCTGCGGGAGGTTCGTGAACGTGGACACGCGCGGACTGTATCCGATCCCCCTGTCGTGCTCTCCCTCGTTCCAGGATCATGTGCCCATGACAGGTATGGGTTCCGTCTTCCGTGTCCTGGTGACCGCTGCCGCCGCCCTGCTCGCCGTCACCGCCACCTCCCCGGCCGCGCGGGCCCGGCCCGAGCCGAAGGCCCCTCGGGAATTCGTCGCGCTGCGCTCGGTGGATCCGACGATCATCCAGGAGATGCGCTACCCCACCGCGCACACCTTCATGGGCGTACCGGTGGACGGCTACCGCCAGCCGCTCTGCATCCTGACGCGCCCCGCGGCCAGGGCTCTCCACCACGCGCAGACCCGGCTGCTGCGCCAGGGCTACTCCCTCAAGGTGTACGACTGCTACCGGCCGCAGCGGGCGGTCGACCACTTCGTCCGCTGGGCGAAGGACCTCGACGACCAGACGACGAAGGGCGAGTTCTACCCCCGGGTCGACAAGACACGTCTCTTCGCCGACGGCTACATCGCGGAGAAGTCCGGGCACAGCCGGGGCAGCACGGTGGACCTGACGCTGGTGAAGCTGCCCGCTGCGCCGACGGGACCGGACGACCCCGGCCGGTGGAACGTGCCGTGCTACGCACCGCAGGACGAGCGCTTCCCCGACAGCTCCGTGGACATGGGCACGGGTTTCGACTGCTTCGACACGCTCGCCCATACCGACGACCCGCGGATCATGGGGGCGCAGCGGGCCCATCGGCAGTTGCTGAAGAGGACCCTCATCGAGGCCGGATTCGTGAACCTGGCCGAGGAATGGTGGCACTACACCCTCCGGAAGGAACCGTTCCCGGACACCTTCTTCGACTTCCCGGTCGCGAGAAGGTCCGTGGCGGGGCACTGACGCACGGACGGGGGAGGGGCGTCCGGGGCCACCCCCGCGGGTTCCGGCCGTCCCTCAGCTCTCCGACGCGTCCGGGCCGTTTCCGGTTGCGGTGCGAGCCATTACGGTGCCCCGTATGCCTCAACAGAAGTTCGATTCGTACGAGGAATTCTGGCCCTACTACGTCGCGATGCACTCCAGGGCCGCGACCCGCTGAGTGCATCTGACTGGCACCCTCACGGGTCTCGCCGTCGCCGCCCATGGCCTGGCGCGGGGGCGCAGGAGGTACGCCGCCGCGTTGCCGCTGATCGGTTACGGGGCCGCCTGGCCGGCCCATTTCCTGATCGAGAAGAACAACCCGGCCACCTTCGGGCACCCCGTATGGTCGCTCCGCGGTGATGTGCGGATGATCCGGACGATGCTGGCGGGACGTGACCACGAGCTGGCGGAGACGGCGGCGAAGTGGCTCGCCGAGCACCGGCGCCGGTGACCGCGAGTGGCGGACGGCGCGGTGTGCCGGCCCCGCCCGGCCGGACGGGACGACTACGTCGTCGCGGGCTCGCGCGGTCGCTCCACCCGGTCCACCGCGTGCTCGACGACCGTCACCAGCACGTCCCGCGCGGAGGAGCGGTCCCGCGCGTCGCACATGAGCACCGGCACCTCGGAGTCGAGGTCGAGCGCCCCCCGTACGGTCGTGACGGGGAACCGGTCGGCGCCCTCGAAGCAGTTGACGGCGACCACGAACGGGATCCGGCGCCGTTCGAAGTAATCCACCGCCGCGAAGCAGTCCTCCAGCCGTCTGGTGTCCGCGAGCACGACCGCGCCCAGCGCCCCCTGGGCCAGTTCGTCCCAGAGGAACCAGAACCGGTCCTGGCCCGGGGTGCCGAACAGGTACAGCACGAGATCCTCGCGCAGGGTGATGCGGCCGAAGTCCATGGCCACCGTGGTGGTGGTCTTCGTCTCCACGCCCGCCACGTCGTCCACCGGACGGCCCGCCTCGCTGAGCTGTTCCTCCGTGCGCAGCGGACGGATCTCGCTGACCGCGCCGACCAAAGTCGTCTTGCCCACGCCGAAGCCGCCCGCCACCAGGATTTTCAGGGTGACGGGATCGACGGGCCGCTTGCGGCGGCTAGAGCGCCCGAAGGCCATTGATCACCTCGCGAAGAATGCTGACGTCCGGCAGCTCGGCCGGCGGAACGGGACGGGTCACGTGTACGAGCTCGTCCTCGACGAGGTCCCCGATCAGGACCCGCACCACCCCCACCGGGAGGTCCAGGCCCGCCGCGAGCTCGGCTATCGACTGGGGCATGGCGCTGCACAGCTCGACGATCTGCACATGCTCCGGTGAGAGCGTCTGGTCGCGGACGGGGTCGTCGGCCGCGGGTTCGGGGACGACGACCGCGATCAGGTCGAGCCGGTGGCGGGTGGCGCTGCTGGTGCGGCCGCGGGTCATCGCGTACGGGCGGACCACGGGTCCGGCCTCGGCGTCGTACCAGCGTGACGTCTGCGGGTCGGTGTGCGGTACGCGGGACCCGGAGGAGGAATCAGCGCTCATGCCGTCCGCTCACCCCCCGGCGGTCTGACCGGTCGTCCGGGGCGCGTTGGCCAGATGCGCGCCGACGCGCTTGACCATCAGCGTCATCTCGTACGCCACCAGGCCGACGTCGGAGTCGGCGTCGGCCAGCACGGCGAGGCAGCTGCCGTCTCCCGCCGCCGTGACGAAGAGGAACGCCTCGTCGAGTTCGACGACGGTCTGGCGCACCCCGCCCGCGTCGAAGTGGCGGCCGACGCCCTTGGCGAGGCTGTGGAAGCCGGAGGCCACGGCCGCCAGGTGTTCGCTGTCCTCGCGGGTCAATTCCTCGGACGTGCCGGTGGCGAGGCCGTCACTGGAGAGCACCAGTGCCTTGCGGATGCTGGCGACGCGTCCGACGAGTTCGTCCAGGAGCCAGTTGAGCCGGCCGGAGCCCCGGCGTTCGGTGGTGGTTGCTACGGCGTTCGGTGCGGTCATCGACCGTCCCCTTCGGAAGTGGTTCCTCGTGCTGTGTCACCGGGACCGGTCACGTCCTCGGCGTTCTGCCGGCGGCCGCGCTGCCAGCCGCGCTGGAGCGAGGCCATGCGGTCGCGCACCTCGTCCGCGTCGCGCTCGAAGTCCCGTGCCGGTGCGTTCCGGTCCGGCTCGGTGTCGCGGCCGCCGGTCACCTCGCGCAGTTGCGGGGCGAGGCTCGCCTGCCGGATACGGCGGGGCAGGCCGCCCACCGTCTCGCGGGGCGGCCGGGGGGCCGTCGTGCTCTCACGCTCGGGCGGTGCGGGCTCGGCGGGTGTCCGGGGGCCCGCGGGCCCCCGGGGTCCGGTGGTGTTGTCGCGCGGCGTGGCGGATGTGTCGGCCTCGGCCGCGGCGGGCCACGGTGCGCCGGCGGAGGGCCTGGTCGCGCCGTCCGCGGCCGGGCTCTTGACGACCGGTGTCCCGGTGACCGGGCCGCTGTTCCCGGGCGGGCGGGGCGAGGAGCCGTGCGCGGCGGTGAGGGGGTGGGCGCGCCCCGCCTCGTCGACCCGGCGCCCGTTGTCGGCGACCAGGGTCGGCGGTTTGCGGCGGGGCAGCGGCACCGGTCCGGCGGGGTGCCCCGCCCGCGCGCCGCTCGCGGCGTCGCCGGATCGGCCGGACGCCTGCCCGTACTGTTCGCGGTCGTGGTCGCGCCCGAGGTCACGTGCCCGGAAGATGCCACCGCGTTCGTCGTCGGTGTCGTCGAGGTCGGCCGCGCCGCTCAGCACCGGGTCGAGCAGGGGGTCGTTCTCGAAGCCCATCGTCTCCACCGGGCCTTCGAGCTCTACCGGCCCGTCCAGGAGGAGGGGGTCCGCGATGCCCGCGGGCACGGGAACGAGTCCCGGCGATCTGCCGGTGGTACGGCGGTCGGCCGCGCCGTCCGCCCGGTCCTTGCCGCCGCCCGGCCCCTGGCGGCCGGATGTCCTCGTGCCCGCGATCGTCTTCTGGGACCTCCGGTCGAGGCGGAAGCCGGTGCCATGCGTCTTTGGGGCGTCGGTGAGCAGCGCCCCCGGGATGAAGACGACCGCGGTCGTGCCGCCGTACGGGGAGGTCTGCAGCGACACACGGACGTTCTGGCGCTGGGCGAGGCGGCTCACCACGAAGAGGCCGAGCCGGTCGGTGTCGGACAGCTCGAACTCGGGGGTCTCGGCGAGCCGCAGGTTCGCGTCGAGGAGGGCGTCGGGGGCCATGCCGAGGCCGCGGTCGTGGATTTCGAGCGTGAAGCCGTTGGAGACGCGTTCGCCCAGCACCTGGACCGCGGTGTGCGGGGGCGAGAACACGGTGGCGTTCTCCAGGAGTTCGGCGATCAGGTGGGTGAGGTCGGCCACGGCGGGGCCGCTCACACCGATGCGGGGCAGCCGGCGGACCTCGATCCGCTCGTAGTCCTCGACCTCGGCGACCGCCGCACGTACGACGTCCATGAGCTGGATCGGCTTGCGCCACTGACGGGAGGGGGCGGCACCGGAGAGGATCACCAGGCCCTCGGCATGGCGGCGCATGCGTGTGGTCAGGTGGTCGAGGCGGAACAGGTCCGCGAGTTCGTCGGTGTCCTCGGTGCGGCGCTCCATGGCGTCCAGCAGCGTCAGTTGCCGGTGCAGCAGCACCTGGTTGCGGCGGGCGAGATTGACGAAGACCTCGGACACGCCGCGCCGCATGTCGGCCTGCTTGACGGCGGCTTCGACCGCGGCGCGCTGCAGGGTGTTGAGCGCCTGCCCGACCTGGCCGATCTCGTCCCGTTCGTACTGGAGACGCGGTGCCTCGGTCTCGACGTCGATCTGTTCGCCGGCGGCGAGTCGGCGCATCACGCTCGGCAGCCGGACACCGGAGACCTCGTGGGCGTCCTTGCGGAGCCGGGAGAGGTCGCGGATGAGCTCGCGGCCGATACGCACGGAGACGAACACCGAGGCCAGCAGGGCCAGAAAGCCGAGGACACCGGCCACCCCCGCCTTGATCAGGACGCTGTAGCCGGCGGGCTTGCCCCGTTCCTGGAAGCGGTCGTTCATCGCGGCGGAGTCGGCGGCCAGCCGGTCCAGGACCGGCGTGGCCACCTCCTGCCAGCGTTCGGCGTCGACCACGCGCGGGTCGTGGGTGGGACCGGCGTCGAGGAGTGCCTTCTCCGCGGTTCTCAGCGCTTCGCTGTCCGGGCTCGACCAGTAGCGCGCCAGGCGCCGGCGTTCCGCCGAAGGGAGCATCTCGCCATTGATCTCGTAGAGCAGTCCCCGGTTGGCGACGAGATCGGATACCTCGCGCAGTTCGGCGGCGGTGATCCGCCCGGCGATGAGCGACGAGGCCACCAGCGCGTCTTCGCGGGAGAGCATTTCGCGCGCGCGTGAGATACCGACCAGCGCACGGACCTGCTTGTCCATCGACACGTTCTCCATCGTGCGAAGACCGGTCAGAAAGCGGTGACAGGGGTCGATGAGACGTCCGTAGAACTCCATCGCCTTCGAACGGCCGATGGTGCGCCGGTCGACGGATTCACGGAGCGCGCCGAGTCCCTCGACCGTACCGAGAAGGGAGTTCAGCCGGGTTTCGTCCTCCATCCGCAGCGCGTCGCGTACGTCCTCGCTCCGCGCACTGTTCCCGACGTCGTTCAGGGCGCGGTCGGTGGCCTCGCGCTGGCGCCGCAGCACCGACAGTGCGTCGGAGGTCCTGGGGTCGGCGAGGAGGACGAGGGTCTGACGGCGCTCGTCCTGGAGGGCGCGGACCGTGTCCTCCAGAGGCTGCCCGACCTTTTCCACGACGGTGCTCGCGCGCAGCAGACGGCCGGCTTCACGTCCCGTCAGGAATGTCGCGAAACCCCAAAGTCCTGTGAGGGAGAGGAGCGGCACCAGCAGCAGCGCCACGATCTTCCTGCGGATGGACTTTCCGCGAAAGCGCACGGCCTCCCCCAGCCCGACCCCACGGGGCGAGGGGTCGTGTTCCGTCAACAAACGGCGCGAGCCTACTACCGACGAGGAGACAACTCGAAGGGATGTCTGGGATGTTTTTCAGCCGCAACCCTGGCGTTGATCACGAGTTTTCCCGGTATTCCGGACCGAGAATTTCGCGAAAGCGGCAGAAGAGCCCCGCGAAGGCATCACACTGTCAGGGAGGGCAGTTGGCTGGATTTTTTCGCTCGATGACGGATCGAGGGAATTTTCCCACCCTGTCACTCGTCTCCCTGTACGGGGCAGGGGAAACAACGGGAGCACTCGGGACAGGACGGTCCGATCCGCCCGCGTAGAAACGGTTCATACCGGGCAGAACCCCTGAAGTCGGACATCGGTGGGGAGTTGAGAGTCCTTGGATACGCAAGATCGCCGGGGCCGGGGCCCGTCGGCACCGGCCGCGAGAACGGCCTCGGCGGCCACTCCCGGCGCGCAGATCCCGCGTCAGCAGCGCCGGCAGCTCTGGGTGGAGGAGCCGGCCGCCCGTTGGCGGATGCCCGACTCCGTCCGCACGGCCGCCGTGCGTGCCGTGCTCATCATGTCGTTGACGATCATCCAGGCCGTGGTCGCCTTCCTGTGCACGCTGGCGGAATCCTGGCTGGCCTTCCCGATGGTGCTGAGCAGTGTGGGCAGCACCGTGATCGCGACATGGGCGGTGCTGGACGTCTGGGTCACCCGACAGGTCTGGAACCAGCGTCACGGTGTGGTGTCCGTGCCGAGCAGTTCGGCACGCCAGTTGCGCCGCGAGCGCCGCAGCGCGCGCCGGGCCGCGCGGGCCGCCCGGCGGGAGGAAGCACGCATACGCCGCCGGGGCGCTGGCGACCTCTCGCGGGCCTGAACGGCCGGGGCCCGTCCGCCCCCGGGGAGGCAGGACGGGCCCACGGGCCGGGACGCGTGGCGTCTACGCCCCGGACGGGGCCGAGGCGGCGGTGCCGGCCGGTGCCGTGGCGGTGCGCTTGAACATGCGGGTGGCGGTGATCTCGCCGTGCACCTTCCCACCGTTGGGGTCCGGCTGCGGCAGGCCCGGGCGAAGGTGCTCCTCCACGCTGATGTACTTCAGCCCGGCCCGCAGGTCCGCGTCATTGCGCAACCGGATGACCAGCGGGAACTCGGCGAGCGCCGTGGTGTCGAACAACCCCGTGGTGTAGAGCAGCTGCACACCGAGGGCGTCGGACACCGCGCGCTGGAGCTCCAGCAGATAGGTGGCGTTGGCGCGGCCGATGGGGTTGTCCAGGAAGAGCGTGCCCGCATGCCGGTGCTGGAGCCGGTCCTGGCCCCGGTCGTTGCTGCGCAGGGCGGCCATCGTGCAGTACAGCGCGATGGCGGCGGTGAGCAGCTGCCCGCCGGAGAACACGTCGCCCATCTGCCCGACCGGGACCCGTTCGGCACGCAGCACCGCGTCCGGCTTGAGGATCTCCACGGCGACGCCCTTGGGCTCCAGCGCCGCCTGCACACCGCGCAGCAGGAGGGACATGCCGTCCCTGCGCAGGTCGGAATTCTTCCTGAGCGCGGCGCGGGTGGCCTCGTCGACGACCTCGCCGAGCCGTTCGGTCAGGGTCGCCTGATCGGGTTCCTCGAAGCGGATCCGGAGGAACTCCTGGCCCGACCACTCCCCCAGTCCTTCAGGCAGCCGGGAGAGCCGCTGGGCGGAGCGCAGGGTGGTCAACGAGGACTCCACGAGCCCGCGCAGCCGGTCCACGATGGAGTCGCGGTTGCGCTCCAACTGGACCAGCTCGTCGGTGAGGACCCGGAGCCTCGGCGCGAAGGCGGCCGCCCACTTCTCCGCGTGCTCGGGCAGTACCGCGGCCGGCAGCTCCCGGATCTGCTGACGGGCGGGGGTACGGACCTGCTCGTACCGGGCGGAGTTGGCGTGCCGCACGAGGACGTCGCTCGCCTCCCGGACGGCGCTCTCCGCGGCCGACAGGTCGGCGGCGCAGCCGCGCAGCGAACGGCGGGCCTCGGTGGCCGAGCGCCGCGCCTCGTCGAGGCTGCCCGGGTACGGCTCGGGGGCCTCGGCGTCGTCCTGCGCGCCGTGGTCCCGCAGAAGGTCCCGCAAAAGTGCCGCGGTCTCGTCGAAGCCGCCCGCCGACTCCTCGGCGGTGCGGTGCGCGTGCAGCAGTTCGGTGTGGGCGGCGCGGGCCGTGTCCAGGGTCGCGGTGGCGGCGGCCAGTTCGGCCGTGGCGATGCGCAGGAGGGTCTGGGCCAGATCGGCGTCGGTGGGGACCAGTTCGTCGGGGAGTTCGGTGTGGTGGGGCTCGCCATCGGCCGGGGCCAGACGCTCGGCCTCGCCGCGCAGCCGGCCGAGCTGCTCGCTCGCGGCGGAGGCCCTGGTCTCCAGGAGCTGGACCAGGGATTCGGCGCGGGCCGCGGCGGCCTGCCGGGACGGACCGTCGGCGCCGTCGGTGCTTTCGAGGAGCTGGGCGGCCCGGGTGCGGACCTTGTTGGTGAGCCGGTCGAGCTCGGCGAGGGCGGCGCTCTCGTCGCCCTCCGCCCGGGCCTGCTCGGCCCGCAGGTCGGCGCCGACGCCCACCTTCTCGTACAGCTGCGACGCGGCCCGGTACGCCTCACGCAGCGCGGGGAGGGCGGGCCGTGGGGCGTCGTCCGCCGGCTCCGGGAGGTGTTCGGGGGCGCCCGCGATCTCGGCGCGCTCGGCACGCAGCGCGCGGGCCGTGCGCCGGGCGTCGTCGGCGGCGCGCTGGGCGGCCCTGCGGTCCTCGTCGGCGGCACGGGCCCGTTCCAGACAGACCGTGGCGCGGGCCTCCGACTCGGCGGCCTCGTCGGTGAGTTCGCGCAGCTTCGCCTGCCAGGCGGCCCGTTCGCGCAGCCGGGACGCGAGTCCCGCGAGGGCGTCGGCGGCGCGGCGGGCGCGCTGGGCGACCTCCTGGCGTTCGTCGCGCACGCGGGCGGTGTCCGCGGCTGCCTCGTCGGCCTCGGCGCGCGCCGTGCGGGCCTCGGCGAGCTCGGCCTCCGCCGTCTCGGCGGCGGTGCGGGCGGTCTGCGCGGCCTCGGCGAGCTCGGCGAGCATGCCGGGCGGGCAGTCGGCTCGCCAGGAGCCGATGCGCGCGGCGAGGGAGCGGTCGGCGGTGAGACGGGCGGCGAGAGCGCGGATGTCCTCGTCACGGGCGGCGGCCCTGGCTCGGAGGGCCTGCCGCTCCTCGTCCGCCGCGTGTTCGTCGTGCATCGCCGGGTTCGGCGGGACGAGGAACACGCCTTCCGTGTCCGTGGCCGAGCCGGGGGCGGGGAGGGGGGCGAGCAGCGCTGCGGCGGTGCCCACGGCGACGGCGGAGCGGGGCAGCAGGGCGGCGCCGCTCAGGACCTCGCGTGCGCGGGCGTGCGAGTCGGGGTCGGTGATGACGACGCCGTCGACGAGTTCGGGCCGGGCGACGAGCACGGACGCGTGGTCGGCCGGGTCGACGGCCTGGGCGAGGTAGCGCCAGCCGGGCAGGGCCGGGATGCCGTGCTCGCCGAGGTACTCGACGGTGGCCAGGACGTCGGGGCCGGGCGGCAGCAGTCCGCCGTCGCCGAGCGCGCCGAGGATCCGGGCGTCGTCGGCGGCGGCGGTGCGCAGGTCGAAGAGACGGCGTTCGGCGGAGGCGATGGACTGGTCGAGCAGTTCCCGCAACTGGTCGGCGCCGCGGTCGAACTCCTCGACGGTGAGGGGCTGTTCGTGATCGGCGGCTTGATCCGCGCCCTGCCGTTCGCGCGCCGGGCGGTCTTGCCGGGCGGCGCCGTCGGCGTCGCGTCCGGATCCGTCCGCGTCGCGCCGGGGTCCGGGTACGCCGGCGTCTTGCGCGGCGGGCAGGCCGAGCAGTTCGGCCAGGCGGGGGGCCGCGGCGATCGACTCGGCGGCCCTGCGCTCCGCCTCGTAGGACTGTTCCGCGGCGTGCGCGGCATCGGCGGCGCGCGCGGCGGCCAGTTCGGCGCGGCTCTCGGCCGCCGCGGCCTCCCTGGCCCGTTCGGCCGCCGAGCGGGCGGCTTGTCTGGCCGTGTCCCAGGCGGCGACGGCGGACTGTTCGGCGTCGCTGGCGGCGAGGGCGGCGCGCGCCGGGTCGGCGTCCGGCGCGGTGTCGTCCAGCCAGCCCGCCCGTACCGCCTCGGCCGTCTCCTGCTCGACCTCGGCGAGGCGCTGACGCAGGTGTCCGGCTTCGCTGCGGGCCCGCTGCGCCTCGGTCGCGGCGCTGGTGGCGTCGCGGTGGGCGGTCTCGCCCGCGGCCTGGAGGGCGTCGGAGCGGGCCTCCTCCTCGTTGGCCAGGGCTTCGCCGGCCTCGGCGGCGGTGTGCAGGGCCCGAACGAGATCGGCGGCGGCCCGGGCGCGGGCGGCGAGTGCCGGTGCGGCGTCCCGTTCGGCCTCGCGGATGGCTGCGGCGACCCGGGCGGAGCGGTCGGCGGCGGCCCGGTGGCGCAGGACGGCCTCGGCGGCCTGCCAGGCGGAGTGCAGGGTGCGGGCGTCACCGAGTTCGCGGCGCTGGGCGGCCGCGCCCTTCTCCGCCGCGGTCAGCGCCAACGAGGCGTGCCGGTAGGCGAGTTCGGCGGCGACGAGGGCGTTGCGCCCGCGGGCCTCCTCGGCCGTGGTGACGGTGTGCGCGGCGGAGGTGACCTGCTGGGCCAGTTCGGCGGCGCGGCCGCGTTCCTGGCCGGCGCGGGCGGAGAGCCTGCGGGCGAGCGTGCGGGTGCGGCGCTCGGCGCCCGCGTGGATGTCGCGGGCGCGGGCGCGGGATTCGGTGGCCTCCACGATCCGTCCGAGCAGGTCGACCGAGCCCGCCGTGAAGTCGCGTTCGGCGGTCAGTTCGGCGCGGCGGCCGAGTTTGTTGCCGAAGCCGCTCACCAGGTCGGCGAGACCGTCCGTGTCCCGGGTGTCGGTGACGGCCCGCAGCAGCAGGTCGGTGAAGTCGGAGTCCTTCTTGACGGCGAAGAGTCCCGCCGCCTCGCCCTCGTCGGCGTTCATCTCGCGCTGGTAGCGGAAGAGTTCGGGGTCGAGGCCGAGGTCCCCGAGGTGTTCGTTCCAGCGGTCGTGGATCTCCTCCCAGTGCACGTCGAGGTGCTGGTAGAACTTGCCGGCCTCCATCAGGGCGTCGCGGAAGCCCTTCATCGTGCGCCGTCGGCCCTTCGCGCCGGAGGCGCCCTCGGCGGGGCGGTGCACGGAGGTGGACTCGGCGACCGGCAGGGAGTCCAGGCCGAGGCCGGGACCGGGGCGGAAGGAGTACCACGCCTCGGCGAACTTCCGCGGGTCGTTGGAGACCTGGCGGCCTCGCCACTCGCTGACCTTGCCCACCACCACGCATTCGCCGGTGAGGGTGTGCTGCCACTCCAGGGCGACATGGCCGCAGTCGTCGGCGAGCAGGAACTTGCGCAGCACGCCGGAGCTGGCGCCGCCGAGGGTGTTGCGGTGGCCGGGCAGCATCACCGAGAAGATGAGCTTCAGCAGCACGGACTTGCCGCCGCCGTTCTCCAGGAACAGCACCCCTGCGGGGGCGGGGCGGCGCGGCGGGCCGGCCGGCTCCTCCTCGAAGAACTCCGCCTGGGCCGGGGCGGGGTCGGGCACGGGCTCGCCCACTCCGCGCAGGTCGAGCACGGTGTCGGCGTAGCGCGCGCCGGCCGGACCGATGGAGTAGAGGCGGATCCGGGACAGCTCGTACATTTCGGCGGACTCTCGTCGTTCAGGGAGCGGGAGGGGATGTCGGGAGAAAAGGGGGCGTCGAAGAACGGGAAGGGACGGCCGGCAGCGGCGGGGGCCGATGGTGCGTACCGGGTGGCGGTGTGCCGGTCAGGCGTGGAAGGGCAGTCCGGCGTCGGCGGCCAGTTCCAGGTCGTCCCCGTCGGGCGGCGGCAGCAGCGTCGCCGATCCGTCGGTGACCGGTACGACGCCGAGTTCCAGGAGTTCGGCCATGGCGGCGCCGCCGGCCATGTCGCGGACCTGGAGCTGGTAGCGGGCGGTGGTGCGGAACGCGCCGCCGGCGTCGTCCCCCGTGCGCTGGAGGAATCCGGAGTCGGTGAGGAAGGCGACTGCCTTGCCGACGATGCCGGTCGTGGAGCCGGCCAGTCTCCGGGCGTCCTTGGTGGCTCCGGTGGCGCTGCGCCGGGCGTAGATCCGCCAGGCCGCCTCCAGCCCGGGCGCGCCGGTGGCCGGGTCGGTGTTGTCGCCCTGCTCCTCGGCGCGTTCCTCCAGGCGGCGGCATGCCTGGCGGACGAACGCGTCGACGCCGTTGACGGTGATCCGGCCGATGTACGCGTCGTCGGCGAGGTCCTCGGGGCGCGGGAAGGCCATCGCCGCGACGGCGAGGTGGGCGAGCCCGTGCAGGAAGCGGTCGGCGGAGTCGGACGAGGCGCGGCGGGCGTAGTCGCCCATGCGGACGGCGAACACGGAGTCCTCGGCGGCGGTGACGGCCATTCCGGCGCGCGGGGACACCTCCAGCACGACGAGGCCGAGGCCGGTCGCGACGGCGTCGGCGAGGCGGGCGAAGCCGGGCTCCTCCCGGTAGCGGCGGAGCAGGTCGGTGTAGGCGAGGTCGCGGGCGGGCAGCAGCTTGGGCTGGAGGCCGAAGGCGACCAGCCGGGCCGCGTCGGCCGCGTCGGCCGGGGTGAGGGGGGAGGGGGCGGGACCGGCCGGGGCGGCCGGTCCCGTGCTCTCGGCGGTGTACGCGGCGGTCGGCTCGGTCCACGCGTCGGCGTGCTGTGCGTGGTGGTCGCTCACGACGGTCGCTCCTCGTTGCGGTGACTCTGGTGACTGTTCGGTACGGGTCGGACCGGGCCGGGTCCGGCGGCGTCCGACCCGGGCGGTGCGGCCGGGGCCCGTCCGGCCGGCGGGCGGCTCGCCTCCTGAGCGGTCGCTGTCGCGCGCCGCGCGGGCGGCCCGGCCGAGCGGCGCGTCGCCCGCCGGGGTGCTGCGCCGTCCGCGCGCCGGATCCGGGCGGCGTCGGGGCGGGACCCGTGACCGGTGTGCCCGGGGCGGGCCGTCGCCGTCCCCGGCGGTGCGTACGGAGCGCCGGTCATGACGCCTCCGAGCGGTCCGCGGCCATCGCGGCCGCGTCGAGGAGGGCCGTGCCCACTATCAGGTCCGCACCGCCGAACTCCCGGTCCTCCAGCGGCGTGCCGTCGTCGACGGAGAACAACAGGCGTTCCTCGCCCTGCCGGTAGGCGGTGCCGACGGGCGGGCTCGCGGCGTGCACCGCGAGCAGCGCTACCAGGTAGGGCAGTTCGGGGTCGCGACGCCGGGCCTCGGCGAGGAGTCCGGACAGCCGGCGCGGCGCGTCGTGTTCCAGATCGAGGAGTTCCATGGCGCTCGCGAGCTGTTCCTCGCTGAACCTGCTGTCGTCCGGGGTGGCGATCAGGTCGGGTTCCGGCATCTCGGCGCCCAGGTGTTCCCGTTCCTGGGGCGGGGTGAGCAGCATGCCGACGAGGTCGTCCACCCGGACCGCCACGGGCGTGCGCAGCCCGGTGCCGTGGGCGAAGAACGCGTCCGTGACCCTGATGGCCTGCTCGACGGGGAGCGGAAGCAGCGGGGCGACGAGCTGGCCGTACAGATCGAGGCCGGCGCGGGCGGCGGGTGCGGCGAACGCCTGCCGGTCCTGCTCGGCGCGGAACAGGGGCCCGGCCTCCAGGAGGCGGGACTGGAGCTGGGTGTGGCGGCGGATGCAGTCCTTGACTATGTCGACGAGTTCGGCCGCGCGGCGCTTGTGCTCGGGGTCCTCGGCCTCGTCGCGCGCCCGGCGGATGTTGGTGAGGATCGCGTTCTCGTGGCGGTAGCGGTCGGCGACGTGGTCGAGCGCCTCGGCGATCATGTCGGGGACGGCGTTGAGCCAGTCGACCGCCCGGACGTTGCGCCGGGTCGCCTCCAGCGTCTTGCGGAGGGTCTCCGCGTACTGCACGGTGCGGTAGCGGGCCTGTTCGGCGGCGAGCTGGGCGTCGGCGAGACGGCCCCGGCTGATGAGGACCTCCAGCTTCACCTCGGCGGCGATCTGGGCGCTGGTGACGTCCGTGTCGAGGGCGCCGACCAGGACGTTGACCGCTTCGTCCGTGGTGCGGAGGTAGACGGTGCCGCCGTGCCCGGGAACCTCTTCGATGAGTTTGAAGTCGTAGTCGCGGCGGACGTACTGGCCGTCGGCCCCGAACGTGCCGTACACGGCGCGGAATCCGCGGTCGACGCTGCCCACGTTGATCAGGTTCTCCAGCACCCAGCGGGCGACCCGCTCGTGCTCGGCGGCCGGGCGGTCGGGGGCCTGGGCGGCGATGCGGGGAAGGAGCCTGGTCACTATCTGGTCGTGGTCGGCGCCCGTGTCGAAGTCCATGTTGAGGGTGACGAGGTCGATCGCGGCGAGCGCGACCTCGGCCATCGCGTAGACCGTGTACTCGCCGGCCAGATTCGCCTTGCGCGCGTCGAGGTCGTGCAGCGGCGCCGTGCAGGCGAGTGCGCGCAGCCGCCGCGCGAGTCCCTCGTCGGCGGCCGGGCCCGGCGCGGGCCGCGGCCCCGCGCCCGGCCGGGACGCGGCGTTGTCCGTGTTGGCAGGCGAAGTCACGGTGCACAGATTAGGTCCTCGCACTGACAGCGGTCGAAACGACGCCGACGCGCCCCGTCACCTGCGGGGTGGACGCCGGTGGTCTCAGGGCCGGTCCCGGGACGGCCCGCCGCCGCGCGGGTCGCGGCCCTCGGGGCGGGCGCGGCCGCCGGGTCCGTCGGGAGCCGGTCCCGGCGGGCCGTATCCGCCGCCGCCCGGCGTACGGATCACCAGGACGTCCCCCCGTTCCAGCTCCGCCGTGTCGCAGCCGCGCAGCGGGGTGACCGTCCGGCCGTCCGCCCGCTCGACGTGCTGTTCGCCCAGCGCGCCGGGTTCGCCTCCGGCCATGCCGTACGGCGGGACCCTGCGGTGGCCGGACAGCAGGGCCACGGTGACGGGTTCGAGGAAGCGGATGCGCCGTTCCACGCCGTTGCCGCCGCGCCGCCGTCCCCGGCCGCCGCTGCCGTCGCGCACCCGGAAGTCCTCCAGCAGCACGGGGTAGCGCCATTCGAGGATCTCGGGGTCGGTGAGGCGGGAGTTGGTCATGTGGGTCTGGACGGCGTCGGCGCCGTCGAAGTCGTCACCGGCGCCGGAACCGCTGGCCACCGTCTCGTAGTACTGCACGCGTTCGTTGCCGAAGGTGAGGTTGTTCATGGTGCCCGAGCCCTCGGCCTGGACGCCGAGGGCCGCGTACAGGGCCCCGGTGACGGCCTGGGAGGTCTCCACGTTTCCCGCGACGGTGGCCGCCGGGTGCACGGGGGCCAGCATGGACCCCTCCGGGATCCTGACCTCCAGGGGCGCGAGGCAGCCGCTGTTGAGCGGGATGTCGTCGGCGACCAGGGTCCGGAACACGTACAGGACCGCGGCCATGACCACGGATCTCGGGGCGTTGAAGTTCCCCGGCTGCTGCGGCGAGGTGCCGGTGAAGTCGACGACGGCGCTGCGGGCGGTCCGGTCCACGGTGAGGGCGACCTCGATGACCGCCCCGTTGTCGGTCTCGTACCGGCAGTGGCCGTCGCGCAGTCCGGCGACGATCCGGCGGACGGACTCCTCGGCGTTGTCCTTCACGTGCCGCATGTACGCGGCGACGGTCTCGGGTCCGAACCGGTCGACCATGCGCCGCAGTTCGGCGATCCCCTTCTCGTTCGCGGCGATCTGGGCGCGGAGGTCGGCGAGGTTGGTGTCCGGGTCGCGGGAGGGATGGGCGGCGGTGGTGAGCAGTTCGCGCGTCTCCGCCTCGCGGAACCGGCCGTGGCGCACCAGCAGCCAGTTGTCGAACAGCACGCCCTCCTCGTCCACCGTGCGGCTGAAGGCGGGCATCGAGCCGGGGGTGATGCCGCCGATCTCGGCGTGGTGTCCGCGCGAGGCGACCAGGAAGCGCAGCTCGGGGCCGGCGTTCCCGCTCTCGTCGAACACGGGTGTCACCACGGTCACGTCGGGCAGGTGGGTGCCCCCGTGGTACGGGTCGTTGATGGCGTACACGTCGCCGGGCCGCATCGTGCCGGCGTTGCGCCGCAGCACCTCCTTGATGGACTCCCCCATGGAGCCCAGGTGGACGGGGATGTGCGGGGCGTTGGCGATCAGGTCGCCGTCCGCGTCGAAGAGCGCGCAGGAGAAGTCGAGCCGTTCCTTGATGTTGACGGAGTGGGCGGTGTTCTCCAGGCGCACGCCCATCTGTTCGGCGATGGACATGAAGAGGTTGTTGAAGATCTCCAGCATGACGGGGTCGACGCGGGTCCCGACGGCCGTGCGGTCCGGGCGCGGGCGGGCCCGGGTCAGCAGCAGATGGCCGGTCCCCGCGAGGACGGCCTGCCAGCCCGGGTCGACGACGGTGGTGGCGTCCGCCTCGGCGATCACGGCGGGGCCGGTGACGGTGGCGCCGGTGCGCAGGTCCTCGCGCCTGTGGAGCGGGGTGTCCTGCCATCGGCCCTCGGTGAACATCCGCACGATGTCGTGCGGCCGGGGGGTTGCTCCCGGGCGGGCCGAGCGTCCGGCCGGGCGGGGGCGGTGCCGTCCGGACGTTCCGGTCGCCTCGACCGACACCGCCTCGACGACGAGGGGCTTGTCCATGGTGAAGCCGTACCGTGCGCGGTGCCGGGCGGTGAACGCCTCGGTCATGGCGGGTGCGTCGTCCAGGTCGACGGGCAGGCTCGCGTCCGTGCCGGCGTAGCGCAGGAGCACCCGGGCGCGCGTGCCGATCGCGTCGTCGGGGATGCCGTCGGCGCGCAGTTCGGCGCGCGTGCGCCGGGCCAGGGTGTCGCAGAGCGCGTCGGCCTCGGTGCGGGTCCTCTCGTCGAGTTCCGCCTCGACGGACTGTTCGCGCATGGCGGTGGCGTCGGCGAGTCCGATGCCGTACGCCGACAGCACCCCGGCCAGGGGCGGTACGAGGACCGTGTCGACGCCCAGGGCGTCGGCGACGGCGCAGACGTGCTGGCCCCCGGCGCCGCCGAAGCCGGTCAGCGCGTAGCGGGTGATGTCGTGGCCGCGCTCCACGGAGATCTTCTTGACCGCGTTCGCCATGCTCAGCACGGCGATCTCCAGGTACCCGGCGGCGACCTCGGCGGCCGTGGGCCGCGTTCCGGTGGCGTGTGCCACCTCCTGCGCGAGGGTCTCGAAGCGCCGCCGGACCAGGTCCGCGTCGAGCGGGAGGTCGCCGTCGGGTCCGAAGACGGCCGGGAAGTGCGCGGGCTGGATGCGGCCGAGCATCACGTTGGCGTCGGTGACGGTCAGCGGCCCGCCGCGGCGGTAGCAGGCGGGGCCGGGGTCCGCGCCCGCCGAGTCGGGGCCGACGCGATGGCGTCGGCCGTCGAAGTGCAGGACCGAGCCGCCGCCGGCCGCGACGGTGTGGATGTTCATCATGGGGGCGCGCATGCGTACACCGGCGACCTGCGTGCCGAGTTCGCGCTCGAACTCGCCCGCGTAGTGCGACACGTCGGTGGAGGTGCCGCCCATGTCGAAGCCGATGACCCGGTCGTGTCCGGCCTGTTCGGACGTACGGGCCATGCCGACCACGCCGCCGGCGGGTCCGGAGAGCACCGCGTCCTTGCCGCGGAAGTGGGATGCCTCGCGCAGTCCGCCGTTGGACTGCATGAACATCAGCCGGATGCCGGGGAGTTCGGCGGCGATGCCGTCGACGTAGCGGCGCAGGACGGGTGAGAGGTAGGCGTCGACGACGGTGGTGTCGCCGCGCGGCACGAGCTTGATCAGCGGGCTCACCTCGTGGGAGCAGCTGACCTGGGTGAAGCCCGCGGCGCGGGCCTGCGCTGCCACGGCTTTCTCGTGTTCGGGGTGGCGGTAGCCGTGCATCAGGACGACGGCCGCGCTGCGCAGTCCGTCGGCCCGTGCGGCGCGCAGCCGCTCGGCCACCGCGTCCCGGTCCAGTGGTGTGACGACCCGGCCGCGGGCGTCGATCCGCTCGGGGACCTCGATCACCCGGTCGTAGACGGCCTCGGGCAGCAGGATGCGGCGGTCGAAGAGCCGGGGCCTGTTCTGGTAGGCGATGCGCAGGGCGTCCCGGAAGCCCCGTGTGATGACGAGGACGGTCGGCTCGCCGCGCCGTTCCAGCAGGGCGTTGGTGGCGACCGTGGTGCCCATCCTGACCGTGCCGACCCGGTCCACGGGCACCGGGTCGGTGGGGCCGAGGCCGAGGACGGCCCGGATTCCGGCCACGGCGGCGTCGCGGTAGCGGTCCGGGTCGTGGGAGAGCAGTTTGCGGGTGACGAGGCGCCCGTCGGGGTCCCGGGCCACGACGTCGGTGAACGTTCCGCCACGGTCGATCCAGAAGTCCCAGCGTCCGGTCATTCCCCCATACTGGCGCGCGGCGCGGACGAGGGACAGGGCGGCGCGGCCTCGGCCGTCCGGCACGCCGCCCGTACCGCGTGGTGCGCAGGGCCCTCCGGTACGGGCGGTGGCGGCCGTGCGGGTCAGGCCGTGGGCGCGTCGGGGCCGATCCTGCTGCGTACCGCCGTCTGCACCTCGGCCTCCTCGGCCGGGTCGGCGGCGAGCCTGCGCAGCCGCTCGGCGACCCTGATGTCGCCGGTCTCGGCGTGCAGTGCGGCGAGCTCGCGCGTGGTCTCCTCGCAGTCCCACAGGCATTCGACGGCGAATCCGGTGGCGAAGGAGGGGTCGGTGGCGGCCAGGGCCCGGGCCGCCCGGCCGCGCAGGTGCGAGGAGGACGTCTCGCGGTAGACGTGGCGCAGTACGGGCGCCGCGCAGGCGATGCCCAGCCGGCCGACGCCGTCGACGAGGGTCCACAGGCGTGGCGCGTCCGGGCCCTCGCCCCGGACCGCCTCGCGAAGCGCCCCGAGGACCAGCGGGGCGTCCTGCGCCCCGCCCCGGCAGGCGAGGACTCCGGCCGCGGAGGCGCCCAGGGCGTCCGGTCGCCGGGCCCAGCCCCTGGCGCGTTCCACGGCCGCGTCGCCGCACATCCGCTCGAAGGCGGCGATCGCCGCGTCGGCGACGGTGTGCGAGGGGTCGGCGGCGGCGCGTTCGATCAGGTCGAGGGCGGCCGGATCGGCGGCCTCGGCCAGGTGGTGGAGGGCGGCGCAGCGGGCGGCCTCAGGGCCGCTGCCGGCGGCGTCGAGGATCGTGGGGCGGTCCTCGGGTCCGGCGACGGCGGTGAGGCAGCGGGCGGCCGGAATGTGCAGTGAGCTGCCGCGTTCGAGTCCCTGCTGGGCCCAGTCGAGGACGGCGCGGACGCTCCAGCCGGGGCGAGGTCCGCCGGACCGCAGCTGCCGCTGCCAGCGGTCGAAGGAGCCCCGTTCGGAGGCGGCCCTGACCCTGGCGCCGATCGCTTCGCGCGGGTCGTCGGCCCACAGCCGCCAGGGGCGCGGCTCGAAGGCGTCGCGTACGGCGGCGGCGAGCCCGGCGTCGCCGTCCTCGGTGGCCGGGAAGCGGCCGAGCACGGGTTCGGCGAGGGCGCGGAGCCCCGCGTCGTCGTCGCGCAGCGCGAGCTCGTCGAGCGCCCAGGCCCAGTTGGCGCCGGTCGCGGCGTAGCGCCGCAGCAGGGCCAGGGCGTCGTCGCGTCCGTACGAGGCGAGGTGGCCGAGCACGGCGAGGGCCAGGCCGGTGCGCGCGTCGTCGGTGTCGAAGTGGTCCTCGGGATCGCACAGGTGCCGCTCGATCTCCTCGATGCCGCCGTCGAGGTCGAGATACAGGCGTGCGTAGTAGAGGGAGCGGTTCTCCACCTGCCAGTCGTGGCGGGGGTCGTTCAGGACGCAGTGGTTGAGGGCCGCCAGGGCCTCGGGGCGCGATGCGGCGAGCGCGTGGAGTGTGCCGTCGCCGCGGCCTCTCTGCAGCAGGCCGAGCAGGGTGCCGCTCGGCGCTATGGACGGATCAAACATGGGAGGGCCTCACATCAAGCTGTCGACGCAACCGGGACTGTGCAGTTTCACGTGCCTGATGGGGCACTACGCCGCGCAGCAACATGATCGTCCGACCGCCGTCTTCCGCTTGGTGTAGAGCATCTTCCTCTGCCTCTCGTCGTCGGCCCTGAGCGGGCCCGCGACGTCATGATGACCCAGCCATTTCGCCACCGCGACCACATTTACGGCGTACCCCGTCAGCGGGTGCCGAAGAGTTCCAGCAGGTCGGACTTGCCGAACATGCGCGCGGTGTCCACGGCGGAGGGTGTCCCGGCCGCCGGATCGGCCCCCGCCGCGAGCAGCGCCTCGATCACCTCGTTCTCGCCCTTGAAGACGGCTCCGGCGAGCGGCGTCTGGCCGCGGTCGTTGGCCCGGTCCGGGTCGGCGCCGCGCCGGACGAGGGCGGTGACCGCGGCGGCGTGTCCGTGGTAGGCGGCGAGCATCAGCAGCGAATCGCCCCGTTCGTTGGTGAGGTCGGCCGGCACGCCCGCGTCGACGTAGGCGGCGAGGGTGTCGGTCTCACCCCGGCGAGCCAGGTCGAACACCTTCGTCGCCAGCTCGACCACCTCGGGATCGGGGGTTTCGCTCATCGTTCGGACCACCTTCCATGAACCGCTCGCACCGCTGCTGACCTGCTGAGGCGTGCGCCGGGGCGCACGAATGAACCGACAGAGTACTGCCCGGGCGGGCGGATGGCCCGGCCCGTGCGCGGGGACGTGAATCCCGCCCCGCGCATACCCCGGAGCACACGGGCCACACGGCCGCGCCCCCGCACGCACGGCCTCGCCCGGGCTGACGGACGGCGGACGCGTCCCGACAGTCCCGGCCACCACCCGGCACCGGCCATTCGGGTGAAAATACTGACTTTTCACCCGAATGCGACTTTCATCACATAGATACTTCTGGTGAATCTGGAAGGACTCATGGTGACCGTCCCACCGAACCAGGAGAGCTCTCATGATCCTGTCCATGTCAGGCGTCGTCATTCTCGGCATCATCGTCTTCCTCTTCTTCAGGAAGGACGGCCTCAAGGCGTCGCACGCCCTCGTCACCGCCCTGTTCGGCTTCTATCTGGCGGGCACCGCCATCGCACCGAGCATCACCGCGGGGGGCGCGAGCCTCGCCAGCCTCCTCGGCGGGATCAAGTTCTGACCCTCCGCGACCGCTTCCACCCCTTTCAGGTTCAGGAGACCGACGTGGCCCGGCGACCACTCCCCCGCATCCTCAGCAGCGGCAGCGTCTCGCTCACCCGTGGCCGTGAGTTCGCGCGCACGGCCACCGACAACGCCACCGACGTCCTCCAGCCGCTGATCACGATCAGCCGTGGTCTGCGGCTGCTGGCCGGCGCCGCCCGGCGCAAGTGGGCCGCGACGCCCAAGGACAAGCGCGGCCCCGTGCTGTTCACCGTCGCGGCCTGCGTGTTCGGGCTCGCGCTCCTCCCTTACGGATCGGTCGTCGCCCTGGTCTCGGTGATGGGCGCCGCCGCCTGGATGGGGCGGGAGCGGACGCCCGTGCGGACCGGGCCGGACGAGACGGAGACGGCACGGCTGCGGTCCCTGTACGAGGCGCTCGTGCCGTACTTCTCCGTGGCGGACGACCCCGCTCCCCTGTACGCCCACGGCGGCGACTGGCAGAAGGCCCTGCGGGACCACGCGTTCGACGGCGACGGGCGCCCGACCCGGCTGCGGATCTCGTACCCCGCCTATTTCACCGACGGCGACGCCGCCTCCCGCGCGCGGATCGAGGAACTGCTGCACGCCAAGTCCGGCCGCGGACGCGAGTACCGCTTCGTCTGGGACGAGGAGGGCAACCAGCTCGTGATGAGCGTGCTCGACGCACTGCCCACCACGATCGGCGCCCAGCGCTTCGTCACCGCGCCCGGTGAGACGGTGCTGGGGTTCACCGACGGCGACTGCGTCCCGCGCACGGTTCCCGTGACCGACGGGGACACCACCAGGGACGCGCCTCCGGTCGTCTGGCGGACCGGCGCCCGGTCCACCGAACCGCACCTGCTCGTCGTCGGACAGCCCGGCAGCGGCGTCACGACCCTGCTGCGCTCCCTCGCGCTCCAGGCGCTCCAGCACGGCGACGTCCTGGTCGTCGAGGGCAACGGGACGGGCGAGTACGCCTGCCTGGCCGGACGCGACGGCGTGCTGGCCGTGGAATGCGGGCCGGCGGGCGCGCTGACCACCCTGGAGTGGGCGGCCAACGAGACCGAGCGGCGGCTGATCACCGCGAACCGCGCCCGGCAGGCCGGCCACCCCGTGCCCGACGACGTCCGGCGCCCGCTCTGGATCCTGCTGGACCGGCCGGGCGTCCTCGGCCATCTGGCGGCCACCGACGGCAGGCCCGACCCCCGGGAGCTGCTCCAGTTGCCGCTGCGGCACGGCAGGGCGGCCAACGTCACGGTGGTCCTGGCCGACCAGTTCGACGACCTGGACGGCCTCGGGGAGACCGTACGCAACCACACCCGGGCCCGCGTCGTGCTCGGGCGGTGCAGCCGCGACCAGATCGAGGCGGTGCTGGGCACGGAGCCGCACACCACCCCGGCACCGGACGTCCCGCCGGGCCGGGGGTACGCGCGCCTGGGCGCCGGCCCGGTGCTGCGCCTCCAGGTCCCGGCCACGCCCGATCCGTACGACGAGGCGACCGGCGAGACCCAGCGGCGGGCGGTCCTCGGGCTGCTGCCCGCCCTGCGGGCGGCGGACGAAACCTCCGGACCGGCCGTCACCGAACCGGCCGGGCCCGTCGAGACGGCCGTACCGGTCGAGACCGCCATGCCCGTCGGAGCGGCCGTCCAGGATCCTGCGGCAGCTCCCGCACCGACCGCCGCGCTGGCCGGCGACGGCGCGCAGGCACGTGGCTGAGCGGCGCCGCACGGGCCGGCGCAGCGGCGCCGGGTCCGTCCGCCCGGTACGGGTGACACCTCTACCGCTCGCACCCGCGCACCGGGTCCGGCGGGCTCCCGGGCCGCCCCGGCCCTCAGGCCACGAACGTCCGCGGTGTCTCGGTCTCCCCGGCCGCTCCCGCGCCCACCAGGCGCGCCGCCGCCGCGAGCCGCACCGCCGCCTCGTCCGCGACCGGCCCCGACACCGTGAACGGCAGCCGCACATAGCCCTCGAAGGCACCGTCGACCCCGAACCGCGGGCCGGACGGCACGCGCACACCGACCCGCTCCCCCGCCACCGCCAGCCGGGAACCGGAGAGCCCGCCGGTGCGCACCCACAGAGTCAGCCCGCCGCCCGGCACCGAGAACTCCCAGTCGGGCAGCTCCCGGCGGAGCGCGGCGACGAGCGAGTCCCGGTTCTCCCGCGCCTGTTCGCGCCGCAGCCCCACCGCCTGTTCCCAGCCGCCCGTGCCCATCAGCCAGTTGACGGCCAGCTGCTCCAGGACGGGCGTCCCCATGTCGGCGTAGGCGCGGGCGGCCACCAGGCTGCGGATCACGTCCGGCGCGGCACGCACCCAGCCGATCCGCATGCCGGCCCAGAACGCCTTGCTCGCCGATCCGACGGTGAGCACGGTGGAGCCCGCCGGATCGAAGGCGCAGACCCGGCGCGGCATCCGTGCCCCGGGGTCGAAGTACAGCTCGTTCATGGTCTCGTCGACGACCAGGACCGTTCCGGCGGAACGGGCCGCGTCCACCAGGGCGCGCCGCCGGTCCTCGTCGGCCAGCGCGCCGGTGGGGTTGTGGAAGTCGGCGACGACGTAGGCGAGCCGCGGCGCCGCCTCGCGCAGCACCTGCCGCCAGCGGTTCATGTCCCAGCCGCCGAGCCCCTCCTCCATCGCCACCGGCACCAGCCGGGCGCCCGCCTCCCGCATCAGCTGCAGGATGTTGGCGTAGCTCGGGGACTCCACCGCGATCCGTTCCCCGCGCCCCGCGAAGAGATGGCAGATGGCGTCGATCGCGCCCATCGCCCCGGTGGTGACCATGATCTGCTCGGGCATGGTCGCGACGCCGAGAGCGGTGTAGCGGTCGGCGATCATCTGCCGCAGCACGGGCAGGCCCGCCGGGTAGTCGCCGTGGGTGTGGGCGTACGGCGCCAGCTCCTCCAGGGCTCCCTGGACCGCGCGGGTCAGCCACGGCTCGGGCGCGGGCAGCGAGGCGCAGCCCAGGTCGATCATGGAGCCGAGCGACTCCGGGGGCAGCGGTTCCAGACCGCGGGCGGGCAGCGGATTGCCGGCCGGCACGGCGGTCCAGCTGCCGGCCCCGCGACGGGACTCCAGGAACCCCTCGGTGCGCAGCGCCTCGTACGCGGCGGCGACGGTGGTCCGGCTGACGGACAGGGCCAGCGCCAGTTCGCGTTCGGCGGGGAGCCGGGCGGCCACCGGCACCCGGCCCTCCAGGACGAGCAGACGCACCCCGTCGGCCAGCGCGCGATAGGCGGGCGGCTTGCGCGCGCCCGGTCCGGCGGGCCGGGTGCGCTGGGCCTGGAGCTGCCGGGCGAGTTGTGTCGCACCGACCGCCGAAGTCCATTGCGCCATGAAAATCAGTCCACCTTCCTCGGATTGGCCATAGTTGGTGGTCCAACCCCTGCCACAGAGTGACACGCGGCAGTCCACTCCCACCACACCAGGGGGCACTCTTGTCCGCCATCTCCGTCCCTCGCGGGGCGCACCTCGCCCGAAGGCTGGTCCAGCTGTACGCCGGTCTCGCGCTGTACGGGGCGAGTTCGGCGCTCCTGGTCCGCGCCGGTCTCGGTCTCGAACCTTGGGGGGTGCTGCACCAGGGGCTCTCGGAGCGCACCGGGCTCTCCATAGGGATCGTGTCGATCGTCGTCGGCGCCGTCGTACTGCTGCTGTGGATACCGATCCGGCAGCGCCCCGGTCTCGGCACCGTCTCCAACGTCTTCGTCGTCGGCGTCGCCATGGACGGCACGCTCGAGCTCGTGCCCGCCCTGCACGGCGTCGCGGCCCGCGTCGCGCTGATGGTCGCGGGGGTGGTGCTCAACGGGGTCGCGACCGGCCTGTACATCGCGGCGCGCTTCGGCCCGGGTCCGCGCGACGGGCTCATGACCGGTCTGCACCGGCGCACCGGCCGCTCGGTCCGGCTCGTGCGCACCCTGATCGAGGTCGCGGTGGTGGTGACCGGGTTCGCGCTGGGCGGCTCCCTCGGCGTCGGGACGGTCGTCTACGCCCTCGCCATCGGCCCGCTCGCCCAGTTCTTCCTGCGCTTCTTCGCCGTCGGCGGGGAACGGGCCGGGAAGAACGCTCCGGGGAACGGGCCCACGGCCGGGGCCGACGGGCCGCCGGGCGGGGACAGGCGGGCGGGCGAGGACAGGCCGACGGGCGGGGAGGCGCCGGTCGCCGGCCGCGGCCCGTCCGTCGCGTCCGGGCCTCCCGGTCGCGGCACCTGCGTCACCGGCCGGACACCGGGAGGGGCCATACTGCCGCGGTGACCTCCGTACGCCATCCCTACCTGGACCACCCGACGACGATCCCCTTCGCCCACCGGGGCGGCGCCGCCGACGGGATCGAGAACACGACGGCCGCGTTCCGCCGGGCCGCTGACGCCGGGTATCGCTACTTCGAGACCGATGTGCACACCACGGCGGACGGCCGGCTGGTGGCCTTCCACGACACGACCCTGGACCGGGTCACGGACAGCCGGGGCCGGATAGCCGAGCTGCCGTGGAGCGAGGTGCGGCGGGCCAGGGTGGCCGGCCGCGAGCCGCTGCCGTTGTTCGAGGAACTTCTGGAGACCTTCCCGCAGGCGCGCTGGAACGTCGACATCAAGGCGGGGTCCGCGCTGGTCCCACTGATCGAGCTGATCCGCCGGACGAACGCCTGGGACCGGGTGTGCGTGGGTTCGTTCTCCGAGGCGCGGGTGGCCCGGGCCCACCGCCTCGCGGGACCCCGACTGGCCACGTCCTACGGCGTGCGCGGAGTACTGGGCCTGCGGCTGCGCTCCCTCGGCATCCCGGCGGCGTTGCGCTCGGGCGCGGTGTGCGCGCAGGTGCCCGAGAGCCAGAACGGGGTCAGGGTCGTCGACCGGCGCTTCGTGCGCGAGGCACACGCCCGCGGGCTCCAGGTGCATGTGTGGACGGTGAACGAGCCCGAGCGGATGGCCGCGCTCCTCGATCTCGGCGTGGATGGCATCATGACCGATCACATCGAGACGCTGCGCACGGTGCTGAGCGAACGCGGGGCCTGGGCCTGACGCCGGACATGCGCGCGGCTCACGGGGAGACGAGGGGGAACGGGTTGAGCGCCGAAGCCACGGACACCACCGGGCCGGTGGAACGCGCATCGGGGCGCGACGGGGACGCCGCGGACCGCGTACGTGAACAACGCGGCTGGTATTTCTACGACTTCGCCTGTTCCGTCTATTCGACGAGCGTCCTGACGGTGTTCCTCGGCCCCTATCTGACGTCGGTCGCGAAGGCGGCGGCCGACGCCGACGGTTTCGTGCACCCGCTCGGCATACCGGTGCGCGCCGGGTCGCTCTTCGCCTACGCGGTCTCGGTGTCCGTCGTGGTCGCGGTGATCGCGATGCCGATCGCGGGCGCCGCGGCGGACCGCACGGGCCGCAAGAAGCCGCTGCTCGCGGGCGCCGCCTACGTGGGGGCCGTCGCCACGACCGGCATGTTCTTCCTGGACGGTCAGCGCTATCTGCTGGGCGCGTTCCTGCTCATCGTGGCGAACGCGTCGTTCTCGGTGTCGATGGTGGTCTACAACGCCTATCTGCCGCAGATCTCCGAACCGGACGAACGGGACGCGGTCTCCTCGCGGGGCTGGGCGTTCGGCTACACCTCGGGGGCGCTCGTCCTCGTCCTCGACCTGGTGCTGTACACGGGCCACGAGTCCTTCGGCCTGTCCGAGGCGGACGCGATACGCATCTGCCTCGCGTCGGCCGGTGTCTGGTGGGGCGTCTTCACCCTGGTCCCCCTGCGGCGGCTGCGCGACCGCCGGACGAAGCCGGGCGGCGCGGGCCCGGGCGGCGGCGGGGGCACGGCCGGCCCGGGGTGGCGGCAACTGGCCGCGACCCTGCGCGACATGCGCAGGCATCCCCTGACGCTCTCCTTCCTGCTGGCGTACCTGGTCTACAACGACGGCGTGCAGACGGTGATCTCCCAGGCATCGGTGTACGGCTCCGAGGAACTGGGCCTGGACCAGACGACGCTGATCACGGCCGTGCTGCTCGTCCAGGTGCTCGCGGTGGCGGGGGCACTGGGAATGGGCCGGCTGGCGCGGCGCTTCGGCGCGAAGCGCACGATCCTCGGCTCGCTCGCCGTCTGGACCCTGATCCTTCTCGCCGGCTACGTCCTGCCCGCGAAGTCGCCTCTCTTCTTCTACGTGCTGGCCTCGGCGATCGGCATGGTGCTCGGCGGCAGCCAGGCGCTGTCGCGCTCCTTGTTCTCGCATCTGGTGCCGGACGGCAAGGAGGCCGAGTATTTCTCCGCGTACGAGATGAGCGACCGCGGCCTGAGCTGGCTGGGACCGCTGGTCTTCGGTCTCGCATATCAAATGACCGGAAGCTATCGGGATGCGATCATCTCGTTGGTGATCTTTTTCGTGATCGGTTCCGTACTGCTCGCAAGAGTGCCGATCCGCCGGGCCGTGGCAGCAGCGGGGAACCCTGTTCCGGAACGGATTTAGACGTTGAAGTGAAAGGCCGGTAGTGTACGCCTTTGGCCTGCCCGGAGGACCGTTACTGCGAGTGGAAGAAGCAAAACCGTTGGGTGACAACTTCCGCCAGATGTGACAAACCGGGCATTGGCGGGTACCTCAACCCTGAAGAAGCAGCGGCACGACGGGCGACGCATGACCGGCAACGGGAATCTTTACCGCCGACCGGACGTTGACCGGATGACGACGACAGCGACACCTGTCCTGTGGGCGACAAGCCCGGGAGGCACGATTCATGAGTGAGCGAGCTCTCCGCGGCACGCGACTCGTGGTTACCAGCTACGAGACGGACCGCGGCATCGATCTGGCCCCGCGCCAGGCGGTGGAGTACGCATGCCAGAACGGACATCGATTCGAGATGCCGTTCTCGGTAGAGGCCGAAATTCCGCCGGAGTGGGAGTGCAAGGCGTGCGGCGCCATGGCACTCCTGGTGGACGGGGATGGCCCCGAAGAGAAGAAGGGCAAGCCCGCGCGCACGCACTGGGACATGCTCATGGAGCGGCGCACACGCGAGGAGCTGGAAGAGGTGCTGGCCGAGCGGCTGGCGGTTCTGCGCTCCGGAGCCATGAACATCGCCGTGCACCCGCGGGACAGCCGGAAGTCCGCCTGACCGCAGGGCATCGCAGTACGACAGAACCGCGGGGGGGGGGGGGGGGGGGGGGGGGGGGGGGGGGGGCGGGGGCCGCCGGCGGGGGGGGGGGGGGCGGGGGGGCCGGAC
>NZ_JBIDBS010000027.1:37229-99186 GCF_043204165.1 Streptomyces sp. NPDC047982
GCTCGTCCCTTGGCGTCGGGGAGTCGAGGTTCGCGCTGGACGGGGCGGTTTGGGCGCTTCAGCCTCTCCGCCCCCCCCCCGCCCCCCCCGCCCCCCCCCCCCGGCCCCGCGGTTCTGTCGCGTCACGGCACGGACGAAAAGCGCGCACGATCGCCCGCCCGGGCCCGGGCCGGGCGAAACGGCCCGGGCCCGGTCCGGGATCAGGGGGTCAGTGGCGGCCGTGGGCCCTCGTCGGAGCGGGAGTCGGGCCGCGGCACGTCCTCGTGGTGGTGGATGACCTCACCCTGCACGATCTTTCCGTCCGGCCGGTGAATGCGGGCCTGCTGAAAGGCGTCGGAGAAACTGCCGGGCGATGCGGTACGCATCCGGCGTTCCAGCGAACGCTCGGCGTACCGCCCGAGCAACGAACGGACCTGCGGCACCAGCAGCAGCAGTCCCGCCACGTCGGAGAGCGGCCCCGGGACCATCAGCAGCAGCCCGCCGAGCATCAGGAAGCCGTTGCCCCCGCCGCCCGAAGGGGTCGTCCGCCCGGTGGTGTCGGCGCCGGGCTGCCCCGGCGTCCGCTGAAGGGTCTCGGTGAGGCTGCGGAAGGCCCGTCGGCCGGCCCGCTTCACCACCGCCGCGCCGAGGACGATCCCCGCCGCCAGGAGCAGCAGCACGGTGAGCCCGCCGGCCACGTCGGCCACGACGGTGAGCAGCCAGATCTCCAGCACCGCCCAGGCCGCGACGGCGAGCGGGACGAAGGTGCGGGCGCGTGAACGCTTCGGGGCGGTCGGGGACGGTGTGCCAGTGCCGGTCGTCATGGTCCCCAGTGTGCCCGTACGCGCGTCCGAGCGGTGTACGGGGGTGAGAACGCCGACCGGACGCGAGCGGCGCGGTCCGCCGGATCCGGGTCCCGGCCGCCCCGGATCAGGTGGTCCTGCGGCCGAGGACCCGGTTCGTACGGGTGGCGACACCCCAGGAGGTGACCCGCCACAGCGCCTCGACGACGATGTCGCGGCTCATCTTCGAGTCGCCGATCTCTCGGTCCACGAACGTGATCGGGACCTCGACGACGTGGAATCCGGCCTCGACGGCGCGACGGGCCAGGTCGACCTGGAAGCAGTAGCCCTGGGAGGCGACCCGCTCGAGGCCGATGCCCTTCAGGGTCTCGGCACGGAAGGCCCGGTAGCCGCCCGTGACGTCCCTGGTCCGCAGTCCGAGGACGATCCGGGAGTAGGTGCTGCCGCCGCGCGAGATCATCTCGCGGGACTTCGGCCAGTTGACCACCCGGCCGCCCGGCACCCAGCGGGAGCCGAGCACCAGGTCGGCGCCCTTGAGCGCGGTGAGCAGCCGGGGCAGTTCCTCGGGCTGGTGGGAACCGTCGGCGTCCATCTCCACGAGCACGCCGTACCCGCGTTCCAGGCCCCACTGGAAGCCGGCGCGATAGGCGGCCCCCAGCCCTTCCTTGCCCTCGCGGTGCAGGACCCGGACCTGTTCGTCCTCGGCGGCGATCTCGTCGGCGACCTTGCCGGTGCCGTCGGGGCTGTTGTCGTCGGCGACCAGGACGTCGGCCTCCGGCACGGCGGCGCGCACCCGGCTGACGATCGGCTTGATGTTCCCGGCCTCGTTGTAGGTCGGAATGATCACCAAGGTTCTGCCGAGCGGGCCGTATCGCCTCTGACCGCCGTCGTTCACTTACTGCCCCTTCAGTCCGTACGCAGATGCACACCATATCCAGCGTCCGGGGGCCGCACGCCGACGTGGTCGGGCACCCGCGAGCACCGCCGCGGACGGACGGAGGGAAGTACCGGACAGAAAAGTACGGACGGGACCAAAACATGGGCGGGACCGCGGACGGTGCCTACGGATGGGGGCCCGGCGCCCTTCGGGCCGACCTGGGACCCGCTGGCTGCGGGTCGACCGAGAGCCGTTGTCTACTGAACGTCCGGGCCCCACCCGGGTCGCACCCCCGCCCGGCGATGCCTTCCCTCGCCACCGAGGCGCGGGCGCTGAACCTGGCTGTCAGTGGTGGCGCGCCGGTACGGCACACCACCCCGTGACCCAGCGGCGTTCGACGACTGCATGGAGGTTCGACCGGTCGGGCGTCCTGTGGTGGACCCGGCCGAACCTACCGGCCGGTGGGCGCTTTCTGTCAATACCCCCCTGACCAGCGACGTTCATGGAACTTGCCTGGTCAGTCGCGGAGATCCGCAGGTCGTGAAGGAACGCCGGAACCCTCGGTCGACGGTGCGGAATGTCCGCACGTCACTCGTTCGGCCGTACGTAGACCGTTTGTCCGAAGACCACCGTCCGCAGGCAGACCGGGAGTTCGGCGCCCGGGGTGAGATCCGGCAGTCCGGGGGTGCCCGACCTCGGGTCGGTCGACCAGCGGGCGACCCGGTCGTCCGGCGCCTGGACCACGAGGCCGCCGGTGCGCCAGACCGCGTAGTCGGCCGGGGCGCCGGGCACGAGCGTTCCCGCGTCGTCGCGGCCGACGGCCCGCCAGCCGCCCCTGGTGTGGGCGGTGAAGCCCGCGCGCACGGAGATCCGGTGCTCGGGCGTGCGGTGGAAGGCAGCGGCCCGGACGGTCCCCCAGGGGTCCAGCGGGGTCACCGGGCTGTCCGAGCCGAACGCCAGCGGCACACCGGCCCGCAGGAGCGCCGCGTACGGGTTGAGGGTCCTGGCCCGCTCCGCGCCGAGCCGCCGCGCGTACATGCCGTCCTTCCCGCCCCAGGCGGCGTCGAAGGCGGGCTGCACCGAGGCGGTCAGGCCCAGTTCCGCGAAGGCGGCGACGGTCTCGGGGGTGAGCATCTCAGCATGCTCGACACGGTGCCGGGCGGCCCGGATCCGGGCGAGACCGAGCTTCTGGGCGGCGGCCCGGACGCCCTCCACCACGGCGGAGACCGCCGCGTCGCCGATGGCGTGGAAACCGGCCTGCAGTCCGGCCTCGGTGCAGGCGGTGACGTGGGCGGCGATCCGCGCCGCGTCGAGATGGGCGGTGCCCGTGTGCCCGGACGCGCCGTCGGCGTACGGCTCGTGCAGGCAGGCGGTGTGCGAGCCGAGCGAGCCGTCGACGAACAGGTCCCCGGCCGCGCCGACCGCGCCGAGTTCCCTGACGCGGCGGGCGTCCTTCTCGTCGGCGATCTCCTCGGCCCAGTAGCCGAAGACCCGCGGGCCGCTCTCCTCGGCGGCCAGTCTCAGCAGTCCGGCGAAGTCCTCCTCGTCGGAGATGTGGGGGCCGCCGCACTCGTGGACGGTGCCGATGCCGAGGGAGGCGGCGCGGCGCAGGGCGGCCCGCTGGGCGTCGGCGCGCTGGCGCGGGGAGACGGCTCCGTGGGCCGCGGCGCGCACCGCGTGGTGGGCTGCGTCCGTCAGCGGGGCGTCGGGGTGGTGGCCGGGCAACGAGGTGATGCCGGGGACCAGATCCAGCAGGGCGGTGGTGACGACCGCGGAGTGCACGTCGACACGGGGCAGATAGACCGGCCGCCCGCCCGCGGCGGCGTCGAGTTCGGCGCGCGACGGCGGGCGCTGCTCCGGCCAGCGCGTGGCGTCCCAGCCGTGACCGAGGACCACCCGGTCGGCGGGGTGCGCGGCCACGTACGCGCGCAGCAGGCCGAGCGCCTCGTCGAGGGTCCGGGCGGCGGAGAGGTCGAGCCCGGTGAGCGCCAGGCCGGTCGCCGTGGTGTGCACATGGGCGTCGGTGAACGCGGGCGTGACCAGGGCGCCGTCGAGGTCGATCACCTCGTCGACGCCGCTCGCGAAGGCGTCGGCGGCCCCTTCCGAGCCCACCCAGGCGACATGGCCGCGTTCGACGACCATGGCGGTGGCGAAGGGGTCGGCGGGGCTGTGGACGTCTCCACCGCGCAGCAGCACGGTGCGGTGTTCGCTCTGGGGGGCGGTGCTCTCGGTCATGGGACCAGTCTCGCGCCTGGCCGGAGCCGCTCCGCCCGCGACCCCCTCGGAGCCTGGCGGGAGACCTTCGACCGGGCGGCCACTCCCTGGCACGCACGCCTCCGGCGTTGCCGAAAACGCCCCGAACGCTCAACTCCGTTCGAGCAGGGGAAACCCATCCGAGGACATCCCGGCGCCTTGGAATCGCACGCGCCATGCCGCGTCCGCTTGCCGGTGGAAGGCCACCCGGCGGTCCCTCAGATCTTCGGGGGCCGGGCCTCGTACGGCGTGGACAGGACGACGGTGGTCCGGGTGGAGACGCCGGCCAGCGAGCGGATCCGGGTGAGCAGGTGCTCCAGCTCCAGGGGGGCCGCGACCCGCACCTTGAGGATGTAGTTCTCGTCCCCCGCGACGCTGTGGCACGCCTCCAGCTCGGGGACGTCGGCGAGCCGCTCGGCGATGTCGTCCGGAGCGCTCGGGTCGAAGGGTTTCACCGAGATGAACGCGGTGAGCGGCAGGCCCACCGCCTCGGGGTCGACGACCGCGGCGTAGCCCCGGATCACTCCGCGCTGCTCCAGCCTGCGGACGCGCTGATGAACGGCCGAAGTGGACAGGCCCGTGGCCTTGCCCAGGTCGGTGTAGCTCATCCGCCCGTCCTTGACGAGCAACTCAACGATCTGTCGGTCCAGCTCCTCCATGCGGTCAACCTATTGCCCGGGCGTCTCCAGGAACAGCGGTGAGGGCCCCGGAGCGGCACCTGCGGCAGGCATGTGACGAACGCCACAGGATTACGGCTGGGTAGCGCGCCACCTCGCGGTTACGGCCGACGCGCGACGGGAAGTGCTTGCTGTGGTCCAGGCCATGGCGCCTGAACGGGCCCACCCGAGGGGGGAAAATTCCCATGCAGAGCCTGAAGCTCACTGAACGTTTTGAACCGGATTCCGTCGGTCCGGACGAGGACGCGGCAGCCGACCCGTACGACATGTTCGAGATGTACCGGGTGATCTGCCCGGACTGCGCGCAGCCGATCGCGCTGCTGGCGGACGAGGACGTGCTGCCGGAGCACGCGCTGTGCCCGACTCCGTGGAACCCGTTCGTCCTGAAGGTCTGCTCGGGGACGGGCCGCGCGGTGTCCCGGACGCGGCCCGCGGACGAGTCGTCCGATCTCCAGGAGCAGGAGACCGGAGTGCTGTTGACGCTCCCTCAGGGACTCGACTGGAGGATGCAGCCGTTCTCGCACGCCGGTGGTCCCGGCTCGCGCCCGATGCGGGCGCCGCGGATGCAGCGCGAGGCCGCCTGAGACGGCCCCCGCCCCTCGCGGTACGGCCCGGCGGGCGTCCGGGCCCGCCCGCCAGGGGTCACGCGTCCGGACCGCAGGCCGGGGACCCCGCCGCGGCACGGTCCGGCGCCGCCCGGGCGCCGCCCGGGCGCCGCCCGGCGAAGGAGCCGCCCGCGGGGAGAACCACACGGGGAAGGAGCCCGCCCTCCGGGGGAGAGCCACCCGTGGAAGGGGCGAACGGGCTCTCGAATCGGTCGGACAGTGACCCGGGCCCGCTCCTCGACGTTGGCCGGGTATGCCCCGCCGCACACGACGGCCGGTACCGGTCGTCGTCTCGCCGCTCCTCACCGAAGAATCGGTTCCGCAGCCCGGTGCGCGGACGCCGCCGCACTCCGCCGACCCGCCCGTCTTCCGGGCGCTGCTGCGTCATCGGGAGCGCACCGGGCGGACCCTGCCGGGTCGGCGGGACCAGGAGTGGAACCGGATCACGGCGACGCCCGTGTGGTCGCAGCGCCCGCTGCCGTTCAGCGGGTCTCGGGGCCCGCGAGATGGCGGGCGATGACCATCCGCTGGATCTGGTTGGTGCCCTCGACGATCTGCAGCACCTTGGCCTCGCGCATCAGCCGCTCCACGGGGAAGTCGGCGGTGTAGCCGTAGCCGCCGAGGACCTGGACGGCGTCGGTGGTGACCTGCATCGCCGCGTCCGTGCAGAACAGCTTGGCCATGGCCGCCTGGCGCGAGAACGGCTTGCACTCGTCGCGCAGCCGGGCCGCCTCCAGGTACAGCGCCCGGCCCGCCTCGATACGGGTGGCCATGTCGGCGAGCATGAACCGCAGGCCCTGGAAGTCGGCGATGGGGCGGCCGAACTGCTGTCGCCCGGTGGCGTAGGCGACGGCCTCGCTCAGGGCCGCCTGGGCGACGCCGATCGCGCAGGCGGCGATGCCCAGGCGTCCGGAGTCCAGCGCGGACAGGGCGATCGTGAAGCCCTGGCCCTCGTCGCCGATGCGCCGCGCGTCGGGGACCCGCACGCCGTCGAAGTTCAACTGGGCGGTGGGCGAGCCCTTCATGCCCATCTTCTTCTCGGGGGCGGCCGCGTTCAGCCCTTCGGCGTCGCCGGGAACGAGGAAGGCGGTGATGCCGCGGGCCCCCTCGCCGCCGGTGCGCGCGAGGACCGTGTAGAAGTCGGCGATCCCGCCGTGGGTGATCCACGCCTTGGTGCCGGTGACGACCCAGTCGTCGCCGTCCCGGACGGCCTTGGTGCGCAGCGAGGCGGCATCGGACCCGGAGGCGGGCTCGGAGAGGCAGTAGGCGCCCAGCAGGCCCCCTCCCAGCATCGCCGGGAGGTGCGCGTCCCGCTGCTCCTCGGTGCCGTATCCGGCGAGCGCGTGACAGGCGAGGGAGTGGACGCTGACGCCGAGGCCGACAGTGAGCCGGGCGGCCGCGAGCTCCTCGAGAACCTGGAGGTAGACCTCGTACGGCTGGTCGCCCCCGCCGTGGCCGGAGTCGTAGGGAAGTCCGAGCAGTCCGGACTCGGAGAGGAGCGTGAAGACCTCCCGCGGGAACCGGCCCGCTTCCTCCTCCTCGGCCGCCCGCGGCGCGATCTCCCGCTGGGCGATGTCACGGACGAGGGCGAGCAGTTGCCCGGCCTCCTCGGTCGGCAGACGGCGTTCCACCGGGTGCGGGGCACGGTCGGACATGGTGCGCTCTCCTCCCTGTCGGGCATTGCGACGGTCGCGCGCGAGGGGTGTGGGCCGCGCCGCCGGGGGCTTTCGGACAGCGCCCGAGGGGGCACTGCCACCCAACCGATGCCGGTCCCCCGGATTACGAGAGCTGCTGGCCAGCGGCTGTGGCGGCTTGAGTATGCCCGATCGGACGATATCCGTCACGGGGTCGGCGGGCGACTCGGAGACGGGCGGAGCGACCACCGGATGTGGTCCGAACCATTCACCCAACTGGACTAGTCCACCTACGGTTTCACCCGGACCGGCATTTTCGCGTTCATGCCAAGCTCCCGGAAGGGTCGGACTCCCACCGCTTTCCCTCCCCCACGAGGAGACGAGCCCCGACAGGCTCCGGGAGACGTCCGCCACTCGGAGGGCCGGACACGAGCCGCGCGCCCGGGCCACCCCGTCCCCCGGCCGCGAGGTGCGCCCCGGCCGATTCGCCAGCACTGGACCACCGTGGCGGCCCACCTGCGCCAACGGGCATGATGGGCACGCCGGTTCCACACGCCCCGGCATGCCGGGCGTCCCCGTCCCACGGGCACCGGAGTCCGGGAGGTAAGGGCGTGTCACGCCAGGTGCTCACCGTTCGCAGCCGACGGGACGGGCGACTGCGTCGCCCTCGCACAGGCCCGTACCGGAGCGGTCGTCAGCATCGCACACGGGCCGTACGAGGAGAGTGTGACCGTGGCGGCCTCAGGGTCCGGAGCGCCGCGACGGCCCCGGGGAAGTGAGCGGTGGGACCGGTGAAGGGCGCCGTGGCCTCCCACAGTCGATCGCCCACCAGGCGACGGTAGTTGAGGTCACCCTTCAGGATGGTGAGCGTGGCGCTCGCGAACTCGCCACGAAGGCCCTCGGGCATCTCCCCGTACGGCAGCGGCGCAGAAGAACGGGTGGGTGCGGACCTCCAGGCTTCCCGCTGCCATGGCCTTCCACTGTCGGCCGCCGATCCGGCCGGCTTCGCCGGGCGCCTCGGCGAGGCGGCGGAGACAGTCGACGCCGACCACGGCGGCACGTCCACCGGCCGCGAACTGTGTCGGCCACACGGTGTTCGAGCCGCTGGCAGACCAGGAGAACACCCCATGCGCCGGATCTTCGTCGACTGCGGCGCCAACCTCGGAAACCGCAACTGGACCACCCTGACGAGCGGCGTGCCCATCCACGACGTGTCCCGCCGACTCGGACATCGCTCGATCAAGGTCAGGGTGGACCAGTACGGCCACCTCGCGCAGGACGGCCAGGAACGCTGCCGTCAGGCCGTCGAGACGGCCGTGGGGACGCACATGTTCACAGCAGGCCCAGCGACCGCAGCGCGCGGTGCTGGCTCGGTGCCGGCTCAGCGGGCCAGTAGATGTAGCAGACGCCGCCCGTACCGCTTCTGACCTTGCCGTTCGCGTCGTAGCGCTTGGTGCGCAGCCAGATGTTCTCCAAATGGGAGGGCGCCGCTTACCACGCGGCGCCCTCCCGCACAAACATGCAGGTCAGAGAAACGGACTACGTGAGGCAAATCGAGCGAAGACGCGCTGGTGCTGACCTGGTGCTGACTTCCGCTGGCGTCCGTTCCGGTCCGTTCGGGTGCGTCGTGCTGGATCGGTGCTGACTCCGGGGCCCTCGTCGCGACGCAGACGTCCACCCGCTTGGTGCGACCGCCTTTCCTCACTACCGTCCTCGCGAGCACCTGAAGCAAGCGTAGAGGAACTGTTTGTGAGTGAGCCGATGTGGGACGTCAAGGCGCTTGCCGTCTATCTCGGGAAGCCGGCTTCTTGGGTGTACGACAACCATCTCAAGGAAGAAGTGCCAAGCTTCCGCGTAGGCCAGCAGCTCCGATTCTCTCCGGCGGAGATTCGTCAATGGCTGGAAGAGCGATGCCGAATGATTGCATGAACGTCATCGCATAAGGAGACGGCTCGCGGCGAACACCCTCGAGCGCTGACGCCATAGGTCCTGAACAGCGCGACGCAAGACCGGCATCGCCCGACACCTGAAGCGGCCCTCCGCGCGCAGCGCATGCAGCACAATGACGTTCAGCCGGGAAGGCGCGAAAGCACATCCGCGGCAAGTAGGTAGGCACGACGGAGCGGGGCGGGTACGGCATGCGGATAGTACGAGTCGTCGGTGTGCACGGAATCGGGCAGTCGAAGACTTCCCGGCGACAGCTGATCCTTGACTGGAGCCGGGCGATCCGGCGCGGCATCGACTCGCTGCCCGACGCAGACGCCTGCGCGACGTCCCTTGAAGTGCCGCACTGGACGGCGCTCCTGGCGAAGGGGACGGACCACCTGGGTCCTGAGGACAACCTCCTCGGTGAGTCCGCGCCGATAGAGCCGGCGGAAGAGGAGTTCCTCGCCGAGGTCTTCGCCGATCTTGTGCGGCCCGAGGACGTAGCCTTTGCCGAGAGCCAGCCCGTGGCCACCCTGGGACCGCCCAAGATGTGGTCGCCGCGCCTGACCCGGCTGGCGATGGCCTACGATCGCCGTTTCCCGGGCGGTGGCGCTCAGTTCCTCGTCGAGCGCATGCGGGAGGTGCGCTACTACCTCACGAAGCCGGACCTGGCCGCCAAGGTCCGGGCGTTCGTCCGTGACGAGTTCAACCTGGACACCACCGTGGTCATAGGTCACTCACTCGGCAGCGTCATTGCCTACGACCTGCTCCTCCACCGGGAGGTCAGTGCCACGGGCACGCCCGGCCCCGCCGTACACACACTGGTGACCTGCGGTTCGCCTCTGGGCATCCCCGCCGTGCGGCGGCTCATGGGAATCACCGACGGCACGCCGCTGCAGCTCGACTCGCACATCAGGTGGGTCAATGTCTTCGACCCCGACGACTTCATCACCGGGGGCGCGGGACTGTCCGCCGTTGCGTCGGGACTCACCGAAGCCCAGGTGGACAACGGCATTGGCGACCCACACGCCGCCCTGCGCTATCTCCGCACTACGCCGGTGGCCCGCGCCGTGGTGGGCGGCCGACAGTGACCCGCGCGCCAGCCCAAGACACCTCCGCCCGCCGCCTCGTCGTCATCGCGGTCTCGGAGTACGACGACGGCACCGCGGCCGATCAGGAGACGTTCGGCAAGGCGATCACCGCACAGGTGACGGCGGTGAAGGACTGGTGGGCACACCCCGGTCTCGACGACGCCCGCCGTTTTGAGCCCTCCGAAGCCAAGCAGCTACACGATCTGCGTGACCTGCGCACCTTCCTCCTGGACGAGGACCTCGGAAGCGCGGAGGACGACGCCCTCGTCGTCTACATCACGGGGCACGGCTTGGCCCCAGAGAACTCCCCCCAGCACTTCCTGCAACTGCCTGATACGTACGAGAGCAGGCCGTACGCCACTGCGTTCCCGACTGCCGAGATCATCACCACGTTGCTGGACTCCCATGCCTCGCACGTCCTGGTGATGGTGGATTCCTGCTTCTCAGGCCGACTGGAGGCCGAACTCAAGACCACGCTGAAAGGCCTGCGGCAGGAGCGCCGCGCCCTCGCCTCGCTGGTCGTACTTGTCGCCGGGAACGACCAGAGCAGGCCTCGCCTGAACGCCTTCGCCAACGTTCTGCGGGCTGTGCGCGCACACTGCCAGGACCAGAGCAACGGCTTCGCCGAGCCGCATCTCAGCTGGCAGGACTGGAAGAGCATCGTCAGCGAGGTGTTCGACCAGAGCACCATGGCCGACTAGAGTACATTCCACCGCCCCGCGCCCGATCTGTCGCATTCGCTCCAATCGTGGGATCCTCCTCCAGGAGCACGTCCCCCGCAGAGCCGCTCTCGATGCTGCTGCCAATCGCAGTCAGCGCCGCTACTCCCAGCAGGGATTCGCTGCTCTCAGTGCCCTCGCGGCTACCCAATGCGGCGAAGCGCTTGACGTGCATGCTCTCAGGCAAGCAACCTGAATCGCTGATGAGGTGTGGCCCCCCCGTTACCGTCTTCGCGGCTCCGCAATGGGGCCTCCGGCCTTCGGGCCCGGCATGACTTACGTTCGGCTCTGTTCCGTAGTCGGTGGTGACGGCAGGTAACTGGCGTCGTTGACGTTGTATGCGAGATGCCAACTCCCTTGTGGCAACTGTGTTTTCAGGGCTATCAGCACTGGTCATCGATGATGTGGCGGACGACGGCGAGGTGATCCGGGTCTTGGCCCGGACCAGGGATGTTCCCTTTCCCTGCCCTATGTGCGGGGTGCCGACGGGGAAGGTGCACGGATACCACGTCCGGACGGTTGCGGATGTGCCAGTCGATGGCCGCCAGGTCGTGGTCAACGTCCGGGTACGACGTCTGGTCTGCCCGGTCCTGGGCTGCCGACGGCAGACCTTCCGCGAGCAGGTCCCTGGGCTGATCGAGCGCCTTCAGCGCCGCACCACGCTTCTGACCAGCCAGGTCTCGGGGGTGGTCAAGGAGTTGTGCGGCCGGGCTGCCGCCCGGCTCACCCGGACACTGGCCGTGCCCGTCTCGTTCGCCACTGCCCTGCGGGTGCTGCGGGGAATCCCCCCGCCGGCGGTTCGGATCCCGCGGTGATCGGGGTCGATGACTTCGCCCTGCGCCGCCGTCACCGCTACGCCACGATCATCATCGACGCCGAAACAGGCAAGCGCATCGATGTCCTGCCCGACCGCGAAGCCGCCACATTGGAGGCATGGCTGCGAGGGAAGAAAGGGATCGAAGTCGTGTGCCGGGACGGCTCGGCCACCTACGCCGAGGCGATCCGCCGAGCCCTGCCTGACGCGGTGCAGGTCAGCAACCGCTGGCATCTGTGGCGGAACCCGTGCGACAAAGCCCTGGCCGAGGTCCGCGCCCACGCTCCCAGCTGGGCCGCCGTCAACCCGCCCCGGCCCGGCGGCGTCCGCGAGCAGACCACCCGCGAGCGCCGACACAAAGTCCACGCCCTCCTCGACTCCGGCGTCGGCCTGCTCGACTGCTCCCGCAGACTGAACCTCACCCTGAACACCGACAAGCGCTACGCCCGCATCCCCGAACCGCCCGCGCTACCGGCCCACCCTGGTCGCCCCCTAGCGCGACCACCTGCGCCGACGCCGGTCCGACAACCCGGCTGTTCCCGTCACGCACCTCCTGCACGAGATCAGGGAACTGGGCTGTACCGGCAGCGCCAACCTGCTGGTCCGCTACCTCAATCAGGGTCGCGCCGAAGGCGACCGCCCTGTGACGACCCCCCGCCGCCTCGCCCAGCTCCTACTCACCCACCCCGAACACCGGTGGACTAGAGACACCGACTTGCTCGGCCTCCTCACCGCAGCGTGCCCGGAGATGACTGCACTCGCCCGGCTCACCAGCGAGTTCGCCGCGCTCCTGGCCCCGGCCCAGGCCAACGACGACAAGCTCACCCAGTGGATCGCCACGGTCCGCACCGCAGGCCTGCCCCACCTGCACAGCTTCTGCAACGGCCTCGAACTCGACCGCGCCGCCGTGAACGCCGGCCTCACCCTGCCCCACCACAACGGCCGGACAGAAGGCGTCAATACCCGAACCAAGAAGATCACGCGGCAGATGCACGGCCGAGCAGGATTCGACCTCCTCCGTCACCGCATCCTCCTGCAATAAGGAGAACGCACCGTCACCACCGACTACGGAACAGAGCCGCTCGTTTGACAGACCCGCCCTCCGCGCTCCCGCCGAAACCGGAAACCGGCCCGACGACGGCAACGAACCGCCGCTCTGCGCAACCCCCGTCCGCTGACGTTGCCGTCAACTACTGCCGTCACGCCGCACTGAAGCCCTGCCAGGCAGTGCCTGGCAGGGCTTCAGATTTGCGTGCGCACGTGAGCTACTGGCTCCCGATGGACTCGCGGAACCGCCGCACCTGAGAGATGGTCGTCGACCACTCAGAAATTTGGTTCCCGTCCTCGTCAACCAAACTCCGAGCCTCCACATGTCGCCAAGGCTCTTGCGGATTGAACTGTTCTTCGAGGCCATCCAGGAAGATGATCGAGTTTTGCACGTAGACATCTTCCCCTTCTCGGTAAATAGGCCAGCAGAAGACGAAGTTAGCGGTCTCCGGGTCCGCGATTGAAGAGATGAGGCACGAGGTCGAATCCTTGCTCGCCTCAAGCTCCCTCAGGGCTCTCTCCCAACTTCGAGAGTAGTCACCCACCGTCCAGAAGCTCAGGTCCATCGGGAATGATTCCGAGAAATCCCCGACTGTGACCCGGCCAGTGGCCTCGGAAGGCGACGAGACGCCATCTTCCAAGAAGGGATCGCCGATCACTTCGATCGCGAATCGATTATTCCTTGAGATAGTTGAGGTCTGGGTCATAAGTACCGATCCGTTGCCCCTTGCGGTTGAACATCTTCCAGCCGTCCGACACATTATGCCCGTCAACGTCGGGCGTGATGTAGTTCTTCCCGTTCGAGAAGACCACCTGACCATGTGAATCGAATGGAGCCTTTTGCGCAGGAATTCTCGTTCTGTACCCAAGGGCTCCCGCCCTGTCCCTTAGAAGTCATCTCATTTGGGCGACTCGGTATTCTGTGAGTCATGGTGGGGATCGTTGAGCGGCTGGTGCCGGACGAGTTGTGGGAGTTGTTCCAGCAGGTGGTGCCGGAGGCGCCGTCGCGGCCGCAGGGCGGTGGTCGGCGTCGGCACGGTGACCGGGAGGTGCTGGCCGCGATCGTGTTCGTGGCCACGTCGGGTTGTACCTGGCAGCAGCTGTCTTCGGCGTCGTTCGGCCCGTCCGGAGCGACCGCCCACCGGCGGTTCTCGGAGTGGTCGAAGGCCAGGGTGTGGGCCAGGCTCCACCGCCTGGTCCTCGACGAACTCGGTGCCCGCGGCGAGCTGGACTGGTCGAGGTGCGCGATCGACTCGGTGAACATGCGGGCCTTGAAAAGGGGGACCTGACAGGTCCGAATCCTGTCGACCGGGGCAAGTACGGGTCGAAGATCCACCTGATCACCGAGCGGACCGGTCTGCCCATATCCGTCGCAATCTCCGGTGCCAACCTCCACGACAGCCAGGCCCTGGCCCCTCTCGTGAAGGGCATACCGCCCATTCGCTCCCGCCGAGGCCCCCGCCGACGCAGGCCCGGCAAGCTCCACGCCGACAAGGGCTACGACTACCGCCACCTGCGACAATGGCTGTCACGACGCGGAATTCGGCACCGCATCGCCCGCAAGGGCATCGAGTCCTCGCAGCGGCTCGGACGGCACCGCTGGACCATCGAGCGCACCATGTCCTGGCTCGCCGGCTGCCGCCGACTCCATCGCCGCTACGAACGCAAGGCCGACCACTTTCTGGCCTTCACCAGCATCGCCTGCACCCTCATCTGCTATCGCAGACTCGCCAAATGAGATGACTTCTAAAAGTATTCGTTGCCCTCCAGGCCGACGACCCGGTCTCCCTGGCCGGGATCACCGACCTGCTGCGTCGGCGGAACGAAGTCAGCGTTCTCTTCGATGCCTACCCGGGTGAGGCGGACGGGCCGGTCGTTCCCGATGTGATGGTCGTCGTGGCCGATGCCATCGACGAGAAGACGCTGATTCGTCTGCGCCACATCCAGCGCACCAGCACCTCACGCACCGTCCTGGTCACCACGGACATCGACGAACAGAAGCTGGTGAGCGCCGCCGAGTGCGGTGTCGCCGGTGTGGTCAGGCGCCCCGAAGCAACCCCGGAGCATCTGGTGCAGGTCATCGGGACGGTGGCGCGGGGCGAGGGCCATCTCCCGTCCGACCTGCTGGGACGACTGCTGGAGGAGGTGGGCCGCCTCCAGGGGCAGGTGCTCGGCCCGCGCGGCCTGCACTTCACCGGTCTCGCGGCACGCGAGGTGGATGTGCTGAGGCTGGTCGCGGAGGGGTACGACACCGCGGACATCGCGACGAAGCTGGCCTACTCCGAGCGCACCATAAAGAACGTGCTCCACTCGGTGATGACCAGGCTCCAGCTGCGGAACCGGTCGCACGCGGTGGCGTACGCGATGCGCCAGGGGCTGATCTGAGCCCACCCGCGCGGGGGGCGTCAGCCGCCAGCCACCCGCACCAGGCTGGCGGCTGGAATGCACAGCTACCGGCGGCAATCTCTCGGCGCGATAGCCACACAAAGCGCCCGCCGACAATCCTCTTTCTCTTAACCATTTGGCGCGGCCGGAATCATCGACTACAACACCACCTACGGCAAACAGTCTAACCATCAGGAATGACGTAGAGGCAGGTGAACGAGTTGGCTCAGATAATCGACCAGGGCCCTGGCGCGTCACGCAAGCGGTGGACCGTCCGATACAGGGAGCCGGGCGGGCGCACAGCGCGGCAGCGGGAGAAGTCGTTCGATCGGAAGAAGGACGCGGTCGACTTCGCCACCAAAGTAGAGAACGACAAGCGCGAGAACATATACGTCGACCCCAGTGCCGGCAAGGTCTCGTTGCGCTCGTATGCCTCGGATTGGCTTGCGAAGAAGACCGCTTCTGCTGGAACCCTCGAGTCCTACGAGCGCATCCTCCGCCTCCATATCGTCCCTCACCTGGGGCGCAAGATGATCTCCCAAGTCACTGCAGGGGACATCGAGGGCCTGTACGCGCGTTGGCACCGGGAGGGGGCAGCTCTCAATACCATCGAGTCCCGCCACATAGTCCTCTCGGCCCTCTTCTCGCACGCTGCACGCCACAGGCAGATCAGCGGCAACCCGGTGAAGCAGGCCGAGAAGTTGGAGAATCCTGTCATCCCTGTCGATGACAGGAGTCTTCCCAGCTTCGACGAGATAGCAGCCCTGGCTTACGAGATCGACCCTCGCCTGTCTCCGGCTATATGGCTCATGGCCTGTTGCGGACTCCACATAGGAGAATCCCTTGGCGTCTTCCCCGAAGATGTTCGCGGCGGCACTCTGCGAATAAGGAGGCAGGTGATTCGCTACAAGGACGCGGACGGAAAGTACACACCCCGATACGCCCCTTTGAAACACCGAAAAGAAGGCGAGTGGCGCGATACACCCGTACCTACTTCCCTTCAGCCTTTCATCGGCGGACTTCCGGTCCATAACGCAAGCGGCGGCCTGCCGTACCCCGACCTCCTCCGCAAGTCGTGGGACCGGGCCATCAAGCGACTCGGGCTGCCCGAATACAATCCGCACGATTTGCGACACAAGTGGGCCACCGTGACCTTGACGAGCGGCGTATCCATTCACGAAGTGTCACGCTGGCTCGGTCATCGCTCGATCAAGGTCACGGTGGACAAGTACGGCCACCTCACTCAGGACGGCCGGGAACGCAGCCGCCAGGCGGTCGAGGCGGCCGTCGCACCGCACATGCTCACAACAAGCCGAACGACTTCAGAACCCGGTGCTGGCTCGGTGCTGGCTTAGCCGGCCAGTAGAGGTAGCAGACGCCGCCCGTACCGCTTCTGACCTTGCCGTTCGCGTCGTAGCGCTTGGTGCGCAGCCAGATGTTCTCCCATTCGCGGCGCCGGTAGACCCGGCGGACCGCCTCGTTGTCCGGTGAGGCCGGGTCGTTGGCGATCACGTCGCCGTCCGCGGTGAACCCGATCACGGTCATCAGGTGGCCGGACGTCCCGTACCCGGCGCCGGCCAGTTCCTCCTCGAGGAAGGACTGCGACGTGATGACCGGGATGCCCGCACGGATCAGGGTCTCCACGTCCGTGAGCGAGCCGAGCCGGGTCACCACCGCGCCCATGTCGTCGTACGTCGCGGCGTAGGCGGCGTTGAACGGCCAGTTGCCGCAGCCCTCGTACTGGTAGTCGTACGTGAAACGGGCGGCGTGGCAGACCTGCGGGTCGGCCAGACCGGGCTCGACCCAGGCGAGGTCCTCGGGGGTCGGACGGCGGCCCCAGTACTCGATGATCATCTGGGAGGACGTGGGACTGCACCACGCCTCGCCGCCGTTGTCGTACTCCGGGTACTGCCCCGCGTGGATGTTCTGCGAGTAGCGCGGCACGAGCAGTTCCCCGACGAGGCCGGGAGCGCTGGCGGGCACGGTGAAGCGGTCCGGGATGTCGGACGCCATGGCTCCGAGCCGCCACACGGTGGGCGTGCGACGGGTGCCCGGGGCGCGGTGGAGGGTGAGCCGCAGTCGGTAGGAGACCAGCCGCAGCCCGCTCGCCGCGTCGTCCACCGAGAAGGTGTCGGTCCAGACGGAGCTCCTGCCGTCGCCCTGGTCGTCGACGGAGGTCCGGCGGATGTCGCCGTCGCCCGAGGCCCAGCGGCCCATCACGTACCACGGGGTCCAGGTGGCGTCCGAGTAGCGGCCCTGGAGTTCGATCTGTATCCAGGTGCCCTCGGGGGTGTGCGCGTTCCAGGAGGCGATGACCTCGGTCGCCGGGACGGCCGACCGGTGCAGCGGCGAGGTCCAGGTCGCGTACTCCCAGGCGGAGGTCCGGCCGGTGTGCGGGTCGGTGTAGTCGGTGCGGCTCTCGGGGCGGCCGATCACCAGACCGGGGCGGCGGCCCGCGACGGCGCGGGTCCCGGCGCCGAAGCCGCAGCGCCAGTCGGTGTACGTGTGCCAGAAGTGGTTGTCCACGGGAGAAGCGGCTGCCGAGGGGGCGGCGGCGGACGGAGCGGTGGCGGCGTGCGCGACGGCGGACGGCACCGTACCGGCGGCGGCCGCCGCGAGGGCGGCCGTCAGCACGGTCCTGCGCGAGGTCGGTCTGTTCATGGGCGAGACCCCCGGTCGTGAGCTCGTGGACGGAATGCGGTGGCGGGTGCACGACAGTGCGCCAACTATCGCGGTTCGCGGCCGGATCCGGCCAGCGTTACGACACCCCTACGGCAACCAATATTGGTCTGGACCACTGGCGTGACCTGCGACGGTCCCGGACGCGCGCCACGGATGCCCCGGACAGGCTCGTAGGCTGGGCCCATGAACGACCTCTTGCCCCTCGCCGCCCGGCTGCGCGCCCTGGCACCGTCCTGCGGGCCGGTGCGGCTGGTCGCCGTGGACGGTCACGCGGGATCGGGGAAGAGCACCTTCTCGTCCCGCGTGGCCGCCGCGCTCGGCGACGCCCCCGTGCTGCGTCTTGACGACCTGGCCACCCACACATCCTTCTTCACCTGGACGGACAGGCTGCGGGAGCAGGTGATCGAGCCGCTGTCGCGCGGCGAGCGCGCCCATTACACGCCATACGACTGGACCGCCCGGACGTTCGGGGCGCCGCGCACCCTGGACCCCGCGCCGGTGGTCCTGATCGAGGGCGTCGGGGCGGGGCGCCGCGCCCTGCGCCCGCACCTGGCGCGGCTGCTGTGGATGGAGCTGCCCGCCGCGGAGTCCTGGTCGCGCGGCCGCCGCCGGGACGGGCCCGCCCTGTCCGCCTTCTGGGACGGGTGGACGGCCGCCGAGGTGGAGCACTTCTCGACCGATCCCTCGCGCCCCCACGCAGACACCGTGGTACGGCAGTTGCCGATGGGCTACGCGTGCGCGCAGGGCCCGCGCCCGACAGCGGCGACCGACCGCTGAGTCACGGACGGTGACCGGGGCGCGCCGCCGTATCAAGTGCTGAGAAATGGGCCCGGATGGCCCCAACTCGGCTTGACCGGAGGGCGGTACAGGTCTTACGTTCTCAATGTGCGGCTTTTCGAAGCCCTCACAGACACGAAGCCCCCGGTTGTTCCCCCGTGATCGGGGGCTTCGTTCTGCTCGCGCGCCCTTCTCCCCCCACGGGCCCGACGCACTGCGCTCACCCTCGGTCACGGTCTCCCTTCCGCCTGCGGAGCCCTTGGACCGACCGGCACCTGGGGGGCGGCGTCGCGGGGTTGGCCACGCACATCTGCGGCATTGTCGTCAGTCAACAACTCCCCCGTAGCCGGAAAGGCATGGGAGGGGGCCCCTTCGCGTTGCCTCCCTCCTCCGCCTCGCAGCTGCACGCACCCGGCCCCGCTCCTTCTCCCCCGTGTGCCGGTCGGTCTTATTCGAGTACTCCCCGCGCAGGTACGATGCCTCTCGGTGCGGTCAATTCCCGTTCGCGGCCCAGCGTTTCGGCGGGCGGTCGTGCGGCGGGACATCCTGGGGGCACGGTTTGTGGGGGACCAGATGGACATGGGCACACAGGGCGCACGGACCCCCGCCGACCTCGCCTGGCTGCGCGGCGTGGACGCCTACACGATGGGCGCCTATCCCCAGGCCGAGGAGGAGTTCAGGGCGGCGGTGCGCAGCGACCCGGGCATGGCGGACGGCTGGCTGGGGCTCCACGCGCTGAGGATCGACACCACGACGGCGCTGTTGCGCATGTACCGGCACCGCGAACGCTTCGGCGAGCAGCGCACCCGCCATCGGCGCACCCTCAATTCCTGGTACTGGCTGGGCTGGTGGGTGCAGCCGGTGCTGGAGAGCCCGCGCGACCTGATCCTCGCGCACGCCTCGCACTGGCTGGACGGGCGGCACGTCGCCGACCTGGACCGCGCCCTGGCCGACCTGCCACCCGTGGACACGGACCCACAGGTGCGTTTCCTGCACGCCTGCCGCGCCTACCTGGTCAAGGACTGGGAACAGCTCGTGCGCCACACCGAGCAGCTGATCGACGATCCGGTGCTCGGCATCGAGGCGGGGCTGTTCGGCGGGATGGCGCGGGTGCGGCTGGAGATGTACGGGCAGGCCGAGCCGCTGCTCGCCACGGCGCTGATGCGCTGTCGCAGCGAACAGCCGCAGCGCAAGGAGCTGCGCTACTGGCTGGCCCGTGCGCACGAGGGGACGGGCCGCAGCGCCGCCGCCCTGCCTCTGTACCGGGCGGTGCACCGGATCGACCCGGCGTTCATGGACACCTCGGCCAGGCTCGCCGCCATCGCGGACTACGACGGTCTGGACGGTCCCGACGACGTGGCCGGCATCACCGCGGTGTCCCTGGCCGGGCCGGGCACGGACGCCGCTGCCGACCCCCAGCCGGACGCGGACGCGATCCCCGGCAGCGGTCTGGTGGACGCCCGGGAGCCGCGGCCGGGCGACGACGTCCCGGGGCTCGGCGGCCTCGGGGTACCCGCGCCGTCCGACGGGGCACGTCACAGGGCCCCGGTGTCCGGGACGCCGCCTTCCCCCTTCCCGGCCGGCCCCAGCGACCCGGTGCTGCTCGCCCAGGCGCTGGCCCAGCTGGAGCGGATGGTCGGTCTGGACCCCGTCAAACGCCAGGTGAAGGCGTTGTCCGCGCAGTTGAACATGGCCCGGCTGCGGGCGGGTCAGGGGCTGCCGGTGCAGCCGCCGAAGCGCCATTTCGTCTTCTCGGGCCCGTCCGGCACCGGCAAGACCACCGTGGCCCGCATCCTGGGCCGGGTCTTCTACGCGCTCGGCCTGCTCGGCGGCGACCATCTGGTCGAGGCCCAACGGGCCGACCTGGTGGGCGAGTTCCTCGGACAGACCGCTGTCAAGGCGAACGAGCTGATCGACTCGGCGCTCGGCGGGGTGCTCTTCGTCGACGAGGCGTACAGCCTCTCCAACACCGGCTACAGCAAGGGGGACGCGTACGGCGACGAGGCCCTTCAGGTCCTCCTGAAGCGGGCCGAGGACAACCGGGACCATCTCGTCGTCATCCTCGCGGGCTATCCGGAGGGCATGGACCGTCTCCTGACCGCCAATCCGGGGCTCTCCTCGCGCTTCACCACCCGGGTGGACTTCCCCAGCTACCGGCCCGCCGAGCTCACCTCGATCGGTGAGGTGCTGGCCGAGGAGAACGGCGACGTGTGGGACGAGGAGGCCCTGGAGGAGCTGCGCTCGATCAGCACGCACGTGGTCGGTCAAGGGTGGATCGACGAACTGGGCAACGGGCGGTTCCTGCGCACCCTGTACGAGAAGAGCTGCGCCTACCGCGATCTGCGGCTCTCCGCGTACCCGACGGTGCCGGGCCGGGACGATCTGGCGACGCTGCGGCTGCCCGATCTGATGCAGGCGTACGGCGAGGTGCTGTCCGGCCGGGGCCCGGTGGACCGGGGGGCGCAGGAGCCGCCGACGCCGTGAGGACGCCCGGCGGACGGACCGGATGCCGGGCACCGCAGGACGTGCGCAGCAAGGGCCGGTCGCCGCCGGCCGGAGGACCGGGACGACCGGCCCTCCGGCGTCCACGGGCAAAGCCCGGTCAGCGGACCGAGGCGGTGAGTTCGCCGTAGCCGGTCGTGGTCTCCGCTGCCCGGCGCGGCACCGAGACCCGGTGGGCCGGGTCACGCACCTCACCGACCAGCGTCTCCAGCACGTCCTCCATGGCGACGAGGCCGAGGACCCGGCCGGAGGCGTCGGCGACCTGCGCCAGATGCGTCGCGGCGCGCCGCATCACGGTCAGGGCGTCGTCGAGGGGCAGTTCGGCCCGCACGGTCGCCATCGGCCGCCACACGTGCTGGGGGACGGCCCGATCGCCGTCCTCCAGGTCCAGCACGTCCTTGACGTGCAGATAGCCCATGAACGGGCCCCCGCCCCCGGCGCACACGGGGAAGCGCGAGAACCCGGTCCGCACGGTCAGCTCCTCGATCCGGCGCGGGGTGACGGACGGATCCACGGTGACCAGGGACGCCCGCTTCAGCAGTACGTCGGTGACGGGCCTGCTGCCGAGCTCCAGGGCGTCCCCCAGCCGCTCCCGCGCCTCCGGCTCCAGGAGACCGGCCTGACCGGAGTCCTCGACGAGCCGGTTGAGCTGCTCGCTGGTGAAGACCGCCTCCACCTCGTCCTTCGGTTCGACGCCGAAGATCCGCAGCACCAGCCGGGAGCAGGCACCCAGCGCCGAGGTGACCGGGCGGCAGAGGCGGGCGAAGCCCACGAGGCCGGGACTGAACCACAGCGCGGTCTTCTCCGGCGCCGCCATGGCGAGGTTCTTCGGGACCATCTCGCCGATCACGAGGTGGAGGAAGACCACGGAGACGAGGGCGAGGACGTAGCCGAGCGGATGGATGAGCCCCTCGGGCAGGCGGATCGCCTCGAAGACCGGCTCCAGCAGACGGGCGACGGTCGGTTCGGCGACGGCGCCGAGGGTCAGGGAGCAGATGGTGATGCCGAACTGGGCGGCGGCCATCATCTGCGGCAGGTTCTCCAGGCCGTGGAGCACCTGGCGGGCGCGGCCCGAACCGGCGGCGGCAACGGGTTCGATCTGGCTGCGTCGTACGGAGACCAGGGCGAACTCGGCGCCGACGAAGAAGCCGTTCGCCAGCACGAGGAGACCGGCGAACAACAGGTGGACCAGGTTCATCGCGCGGCCTCCAGGACCGGGTGGGTCGCCGGGGCGCCGCCGGGACCGGTGGTGCCCGCCATACGGACGAAGCGCACCTTCTCGGCCCGGTAGTGACCGACCTGGCGGACGGAGATCCGCCAGCCGGGCAGTTCGGCGCGGTCGCCGGGGGCCGGGATGCGTCCCAGCAGGTCGGCGACGAGCCCGGCGACGGTCTCGTACGGGCCGTCGGGCACGTCGAGACCTATCCGGCGCAGGGTCAAAACCCGGCAGCTGCCCTCGGCTTCCCAGGCGGGGCGGCCGTCCTCGGGGGCGGCGGGGGACAGCTCGGGCCGGTCGGCGCCCTCGGCGTCGTGCTCGTCCCTGACCTCACCGACGAGCTCCTCGATGATGTCCTCCAGGGTGACGACGCCGGCGGTGCCCCCGTACTCGTCGACCACGACGGCTATCGGCTGCTCCTTGCGGAGCCGTTGGAGCAGTTGCTCGACGGGCAGGGTCTCGGGGACCAGCAGCGGCGGGACGGCGATCCGGCCCGCCGGGGTGCGCAGCCGCTCCTGTGCGGGCACGGCGAGCGCGTCCTTGAGGTGGATCATGCCGACGACCTCGTCGATGCGCTCCCGGTAGACCGGGAAGCGGGACAGACCGGTGGCGCGGGTCAGGTTGAGGACGTCCTGGGCGGTCGCCGACGTCTGGAGGGCGCTGACCCTGACCCGCGGGGTCATGACGTGCTGTGCGGTGAGTCCGGCGAGCGACAGGGTCCGTACGAAGAGGTCGGCGGTGTCCTGTTCGAGGGCGCCGGCCTCGGCGGAGTGCCGGGCCAGGGAGACGAGTTCGCCGGGGGTGCGGGCGGAGGCCAGTTCGTCGGTGGGTTCGACGCCCAGCAGGCGTACCAGCCGGTTGGCGACCGTGTTCAGCAGACTGATCACCGGCCGGAACACGGCGGAGAAGCGGTGCTGGGGACCGGCGACGAACCGGGCGACCTGGAGCGGCCGGGAGACCGCCCAGTTCTTGGGCACCAGTTCGCCGACCACCATCTGGACGGCGGAGGCGATCAGCATCCCGGTCACCACACCGATGCCGGACACGGCCCCCGCGGGCAGGCCGATCGCGGTGAGGGGGCCGTCCAGCAACTGGGCGAGGGCCGGTTCGGCGAGCATGCCCACCACCAGTGAGGTGATGGTGATGCCGAGCTGGGTGCCGGAGAGCTGGAAGGAGAGTTCGCGCAGGGCCCGGACGACGGTACGGGCCCGTCGGTCGCCCTCGGCGGCGGCGCGTTCGGCGTCCGGCCGCTCCACCGTGACGAGCCCGAATTCGGCCGCCACGAAGAATCCGTTGGCGAGGATGAGAAGGAATGCCGCGCTCAGAAGCAGCAGGGGGATGGTCATGCCGCCGCCTCCGGGGAGGGGGCGGCGCAGGTACTACCGGACGATCCGTCCATTGCTGGAAGGAGTCACTCCTCGGGTCGCAGGAAAGCCCCGCCGGTCTCGGCGACCGTTCGTGCGGGGCGGGGCGCATCGGGGCGCCGCCGTTCTCCAGAGTAACGACCTGGGGGCCGACAGGGAGCCCGCTCCCTGTCGGCCCCCAGGCCGCCCGGCAGGAGCGGCCCCTGCCGGGCGGAGGGGTCAGCCGTTGTCCGTGCCCGTGCCGGTGCCGTGGTGCTCGGCGAGGGCGCGGAGCGCGCGGGCGTCCCGGATGGCCTGCTGCCTGCCGATGCCCGGCTGGATGCCGAGTGCGGGCATGCTGGTTCCGTCGCTCAGGTCCAGGAAGACCCAGGGGTCGCCGGGGCGGAGGTTGACGCGGAGGATCTCCGGCCAGGACAGCCGCCGCGTCCGGGTGAGGTTGACCACGGTCACGCCGCTCTCGTTCGCCACGACCTTCGGGCGGCTGAGGAGCGCGAGCACACCCAAGAACAGCAGCGCGGTGAAGATGAAGCTGGAACGCTCCCCCGGGCTCAGCTGTTCGAGGGTCAGGGCGATGACAGTGATGGCGACGAACATCACCGCCCCCACGGTCAGCAGGACCACCCGGGTGCGGGTCGGCCGGAAGGTGACCGGGAGTGCGGGAAGTTCGGACTCGGGGGCGGGCATGGTGTTCTGCGTCTCCGGGTGGTGGCCCGGCCGTCAGAGGCGGCAGGCGTGGATGGCGGTGGTGAGGATGGCGCGGGCGCCGAGGTCGTACAGGTCGTCCATGATCCGCTGGGCCTCGCGGGCGGCGACCATGGAGCGGACGGCGACCCAGCCCTCGTGGTGGAGCGGGGAGATGGTCGGCGACTCCAGGCCCGGGGTGAGGGCGACCGCGCGCTCCAGGTGCTCGACGCGGCAGTCGTAGTCCATCATCACGTAGCTGCGGGCGACCAGGACGCCCTGGAGGCGGCGGAGGAACTGCTGGACCTTGGGATCGTCGGCCGGGGCTCCTGTGCGGCGGATGACGACGGCCTCCGACGTCATGATCGGCTCGCCGATCACTTCGAGTCCGGCGTTGCGCAGGCTGGTGCCGGTCTCCACGACGTCGGCGACGACCTGGGCGACTCCGAGTTCGATGGCGGTCTCGACCGCGCCGTCGAGGTGGACGACGGAGGCGTTGACGCCGATGTCGGCGAGGTGCTTGGCGACGATGCCCTCGTAGGAGGTGGCGACCGTCTTGCCGTCGAAGTCCTGCGGGCCCTCGGCGACGCCGGGCTTGGTGGCGTAGCGGAAGGTGGAACGGGCGAAGCCGAGCTGGAGGATCTCCTCGGCGTCGGCGCCCGAGTCCAGCAGCAGGTCACGGCCGGTGATGCCGATGTCGAGGCGGCCGGAGCTGACGTAGATCGCGATGTCGCGGGGCCGCAGGTAGAAGAACTCGACCTGGTTCTCGGGATCGACGAGGACGAGTTCCTTGGACTCCTTGCGCTGCTGGTAGCCGGCCTCATGGAGCATCGCCATCGCAGGCCCGGAGAGTGATCCCTTGTTGGGGACGGCGATGCGCAGCATGAGGTCTGGTTCCTTTGCGAGGAGGGGTCTTGTCCGGAGTATGCGAATGTGCGGGATGCGGGGGTGCGGGGCGGTGCCCCGCTCGTGCTCAGAGGTGGGCGTAGACGTCGTCGAGGGAGATCCCGCGGGCGACCATCATCACCTGCACGTGGTACAGGAGCTGGGAGATCTCCTCGGCGGCGGCGTCCTTGCTCTCGTGCTCGGCGGCCATCCAGACCTCGGCGGCCTCCTCCACGACCTTCTTGCCGATGGCATGGACGCCCTTGTCCACCAGCTCGGCGGTGCGGGAGGTGGAGGGGTCGCCGTTGGCGGCCTTGAGCTGGAGCTCGGCGAAGAGCTCTTCAAAGGTTTTGTTCGCCATGATGGTCCTTAGCCTACGGGGTCCGACCCCCCCGATCAGCGCCAGGGCTCGCTGATGGTACGCAGTGTGGTGGCGGTGGCGACGGCCGCGGTGACCGCTTCGTGCCCCTTGTCCTCGTCGGAGCCCTCCAGTCCGGCCCGGTCGAGCGCCTGTTCCTCGGTGTCGCAGGTGAGCACGCCGAAGCCGACCGGGACGCCGGTGTCGACGGCCACCTGGGTGAGGCCGTTGGTGACGCCCTGGGACACGTATGCGAAGTGAGGGGTTCCGCCGCGGATGATCACGCCCAGGGCGACGATCGCGTCGTAGCCGCGTCCGGCGAGGACCTTGGCGACCACAGGGAGCTCGAAGCTGCCCGGGACCCGGAGCAGGGTCGGTTCGTCGATGCCCAGCTCGTGCAGGGCGCGCAGGGCGCCGTCGACGAGTCCGTCCATGACCTTCTCGTGCCACTGCGCGGCGACGACCGCCACGCGCAGGTCCCCGCAGTTGCGTACGGTCAGTTCGGGTGCGCCCTTGCCGCTCATGTTCTCTCCTGCCGGTCGTTCGGTGTGCTGGTCGTCCTGGTCGTTCGGGTCACTGGTTGGCGCAGGTCGACGCCGCGGCGGCGTCGAGCCAGGGCAGGTCGTGCCCCATGCGGTCGCGCTTGGTGCGCAGATAGCGCAGGTTGTGTTCACCGGCCTTGACGGGCATCGACTCGCGGCCGGTGACGGTCAGGCCGTGCCGCAGGATCGCGGCCGTCTTGTCGGGGTTGTTGGTCATCAGCCGCAGGCTGCGCACGCCGAGGTCCTTGAGGATCTGGGCACCGGCGGCGTAGTCGCGGGCGTCGGCGGGCAGGCCGAGCTCCAGGTTGGCGTCGAGGGTGTCGACGCCGCGTTCCTGGAGTTCGTAGGCGCGCAGCTTGGACAGCAGGCCGATGCCCCGGCCCTCGTGGCCGCGCAGGTAGACGACGACGCCGCGACCCTCCTCGGTGATGCGGCGCATGGAGGCGTGCAGCTGGGGTCCGCAGTCGCAGCGCTGCGACTGGAAGATGTCGCCGGTCAGGCATTCGGAGTGGACCCGGACGAGGATGTCCTCGCCGTCCCCCAGGTCGCCGTGGACGAGGGCGACGTGCTCGACGGCGTCGGCCGTGGAGCGGTAGCCGTACGCGGTGAACGGGCCGAAGCCGGTCGGCAGCCGTACCTCGGCCTCGCGGCGCACGGTCGGCTCCGAGGTGCGGCGGTAGGCGATCAGGTCCTCGATGGAGATGATCGTCAGGCCGTGCTTGCGGGCGAACGGGACCAGTTGCGGCAGGCGCAGCATCGTGCCGTCCTCGGCGGCGATCTCGACGATGGCCCCGGCGGGGCGCAGTCCGGCGAGCCGGGCGAGGTCGACGGCGGCCTCGGTGTGGCCGTTGCGGACCAGGACGCCGCCGGAGCGGGCGCGGAGCGGGAAGACGTGTCCGGGCCGCACGAAGTCTCCGGGGCCCGCCTCGCCGGAGGCGAGCATGCGGAGCGTGGTGGCCCGGTCGGCTGCGCAGATGCCGGTGGTCACGCCGTGGGCGGCCGACGCGTCGACGGAGACGGTGAACGCGGTGCGCATCGACTCGGTGTTGTGATCGACCATCTGCGGCAGTTCGAGCCGGTCCAGCTCGTCGTTCTCCATGGGCGCGCAGATCAGGCCGCGGCACTCGCTCATCATGAACGCGACGATCTCGGGGGTGGCCTTCTCGGCGGCGATGACGAGGTCGCCCTCGTTCTCGCGGTCCTCGTCGTCGACGACCACGACGGGCCGTCCCGCCGCGATGTCGCGGATGGCCTGCTCGACGGGGTCGAGCGCGAGGTCCTCGGCCCCGTTCTCGTCCTCCAGGTGCAGCCAGGCGGTCCGGGCGGTCATGCCGTCGCTCCTTCCAGGGCGGGGGTACGGGAACGCAGCCACCAGTCGCGCATGCCCCACAGGACCAGGGCGCCGTACACGACGTAGACGAGGCCGGAGAAGGCGAGGCCACTGTGGAAGTTCAGCGGGACGCCGACCAGGTCGACGAGGAGCCAGGCGAACCAGAACTCGACCATGCCGCGGGCCTGGGCGACCATCGCGGCGAGCGTGCCGGCGAAGATGTACGCGTCCGCCCACGGGCTCCAGGACAGCGAGGGGAAGGCGGTGAACAGGCCGCCGACCACGAGCGTGCCGAGTGCCGCCCCGCCCAGCAGCAGTCCGCGCTCGCGCCAGGTGGCGAACCGGACGGCGATGGAGCCGTCCTGCGCCTGCCGTCTGCCGCCGTTCCACTGCTGCCAGCCCCAGACCGCCACGGCGATGACGACGAGCTGCTTGCCGACGCTGCCGGCCTGGTGCACGGAGGCGTTGGCCGCGACCAGCACGACACCGGACAGGAGCTGGGCGGGCCAGGTCCAGACGGACCGGAGCCAGCCCAGGGCCAGCGCCAGCAGCCCGATCGTGTTGCCGATCATGTCGGACCAGATGATGTGCTGTCCGAAGGCGGTGAACGCCTCCGAGTTCAGCCAGTTCAGCGCGGTCACTTCGCCGGCTCCTCGGGCTCGGACACGGTGGCGGCGAGCAGTCGCTCGACGTACTTCGCGATGACGTCCACCTCCAGATTGACCGGGTCGCCGGGCCCCTTGATGCCGAGCGTGGTCAGGGCGAGGGTGGTGGGGATGAGGCTGATGGTGAAGTAGTCGGGTCCGGCGTCCACGACGGTCAGGCTCACGCCGTCGACGGTGATCGAGCCCTTCTCCACCACGTAGCGGGTCAGGTGGGCGGGCAGGGAGACCTTCACGATCTCCCAGTGCTCGGACGCCTTGCGCTCGACGATGCGGCCGGTGCCGTCGACGTGACCCTGCACGAGGTGGCCGCCGAGCCTGCCGCCGACCGCCGTCGGGCGTTCCAGGTTGACCCGGGAGCCCGCTTCCAGGGCGCCGAGGCTCGACCGGTTCAGCGTCTCGGCCATCACGTCGGCGGTGAACTCCCCGTCACCGAGGTCGACGACGGTGAGGCAGACGCCGTTGACGGCGATGGAGTCGCCGTGCTTGGCGCCGTCGGTGACCAGGGGGCCGCGCAGACGGAAGCGGGAGGCGTCGCCGAGCTTCTCGACGGCGGTGACCTCACCCAGTTCTTCGACGATTCCGGTGAACATTCAGTTTTCCTTCCGGGCGGGTCCGGGGACGGCGGTGACGCGCAGATCGGGACCGATGCGGGCGGTCTCGGTCACTCCGAGGCGCAACGCCTCGGAGAGGGTGGGGATTCCGGCGTCGGCGAGGGCCATGGGGCCGGCACCGAGGAGCACGGGGGCGAGATAGCCGACGACCTTGTCGATGGTGCCCGCGGCGACGAAGGCCCCGGCCAGGGTCGGGCCGCCTTCGAGGAGTACGGAGCGGACGCCGCGCGCGTACAGGGCGTCGAGCAGGGCGGGTACGGCGAGGCCGGGACCGGCGGCGGCGCGTGGCAGCCGCAGCACTGCCTCCTCGGGGAGGTGACGGGCGTCGGCGTCCTCGGCGACGGCGACGAGGGTGGCCGCGGCGTCGTCGAGGACACGGGCGCCGGGGCGCACGGCGGTGGCGCCGGTGTCCACGACCACCCGCAGGGGCTGTACCGCTCCGTCGACGCCCCGCACCGCGAGATGCGGGTCGTCGGTGCGGGCGGTACCGGAGCCGACCACCACGGCGTCGGCCTCGGCGCGCAGCCGGTGGACGTCGGCGCGGGACTCGGGCGAGGTGATCCAGCGGCTGGTGCCGTCGGCGGCTGCGATCCGGCCGTCGAGGGTCGCCGCGTACTTCCACAGGACGTACGGGCGGCCGAGGCGCACCGAGGCCAGCCAGGCCGCGTTGCCCGCCTCGGCCTCGTCCGCGAGCACCCCCTGCCCGACCGTGACCCCGGCCGCGCGCAGGGTGTCGGCGCCACCGGTGGCCTGTGGGGTCGGGTCGGCGACCGCGTAGACGACGCGGCTTATCCCGGCCTCGACGAGCGCCTGGGCGCAGGGGCCGGTGCGGCCGGTGTGGTTGCAGGGTTCGAGGGTGACGTAGGCGGTGCCGCCCCGGGCCCGATCGCCCGCGGCGCGCAGGGCGTGGATCTCGGCGTGCGGTCCGCCGGCGCGCCGGTGGTGTCCCTCACCGGCCGGGCGGCCCTCGGCGTCGAGGACGACGCAGCCGACCACGGGGTTGGGGCTGGTGGAGCCGAGACCGCGGGCCGCGAGCGCGATCGCGCGGCGCATGGCGGTGACGTCGACTGCGGTGTCCACCGGGTCCTCCTGCCTCTTCGGGCACGGACTCCGGGGCCTGTCGACGACGACAGAAGAAGCGGGAACGCGACAACGGGACGCCGAATGCCGAGAACGGACGGCTCGGTTGCCCGAGAACCGTCCGCCGATGGCGGCGTACCCGTGATACGGCCCGCCGCGCACTGCCTCCCATCCGGACTTTAACCGTCGGTCCAGGAATTTCACCTGGTCAACCGGCCGCTGGCTGCGGACGGGTCGCGGACTATAACCGCCGGTTCGGAATTGCACCGACCCCGGAGTGCGCTGCTACTGGTACACGGTCAGTGTGCCACGCCGGGCCATCGGCCATGCGGGTGAGCGCTGTGCAGTGCCTCACAGGCCCCGGGGTCGCACCCCGTCCGAGCACGGGCGCGGTCCGGTCCCGTCCTTCCGGCCGGTCTTCCGGTCCGGCCGCGCCGTCCCTGCGCTCCGGCCCCGGTTCCCCCGGTTCAGCCCGCGGGGGCGAAGAGGTCGTCCTGCGCCGCGTCCCGGGCGGCGAGCAGCGCCCCGCGCAGCACCGCGGCGCCGCCCAGCCGTCCGGCTCTGACCTCGGTGCGCAGCGGGGACAGGGCGGCCAGCCGCTCCTCGACCCGCGCCGCCAGTGCCTCACCGCCCGCGTGACCGACCTCGCCGGCGAGCACCACGCACCCCGGGTCGAGCACCGAGGCGACCGAGGCGGCGCCGAGCGCGATCCGTTCGGCGAGGGTGTCCAGGAACGCCTCGCTCCCGCCCTCCCCCGCCAGTGCCGCCCGGACCGCGAACGCGGCTCCCGGTTCCTTGTCGCCCTCGGCGGTGTCCGGGGGCACGACGATGCCGTGGGCGGCGGCCAGTGCGCAGACCGGGGCGGACCCCACCAGCGAGTGGAAGCCGCCGTCACAGCTGACGGCCGACGGGACACCGGCCGTGCCGGGCACCGGCAGGAAACCGATCTCGCCCGCCCCGCCGGAGGCCCCGCGCCGGAGCCTCCCGTCCAGCATGACGGCGGCGCCCACGCCGTGCCCGAGCCAGAACAGGACGAAGGTGTCGCGCTCCCGGGCGGCGCCGTCGCGGTGTTCGGCGACGGCGGCGAGATTGGTCTCGTTCTCCACCAGCACGGTCGCGGGCAGCCGCTGCTGGAGCACTCGGACCAGCCGCCGGTGCCAGGCGGGCAGCCCGCTCGTGCCGCGCAGTTCGCCGGTGACCGGGTCGATCAGGCCGGGCGCGCCGACGCCGACGCTGTGCAGCGGGGCGGCGCCCGCCTTGCGCATCGTGCGTTCCAGCAGTGCGGCGGCCTGCTCGGCGGCGGCATCGGTGCCCGTGTCGCCGTCGATGGGCAGCGCCGCCTCGGAGAGCGTGGTGCCGACGAGGTCGGCGACGACCACGGCGACGCTGCCGGTGCGTACGTCGAGCGCGGCAAGGTGGGCCCGGTCGGCGGCGATCCCGTACAGCCGGGCGTTGGGCCCGCGGCGCTCGGCCCCCGCCTCACCGACGACCCGGATCAGCCCGGCGCCCTGCAGCCGCTCGACGAGGTCGGCGACAGTGGGGCGGGAGAGCCCGGTCAGGTTCTTCAACTGCGCGGCCGTCAGCGGGCCGTCCTGCTGGAGCAGCCGCAGGGCGAGCCGGTCGTTGATGGCCCGCGCGGTGCTCGGTGATGCGGCCATGCCGGGATCCTTCCAGAACACCACCCCACGGGGACGCACGGGGGCTATTTATCAGGCAGGGTGCCTGATAGTTTACGGCCCGCGCCGCAAAGGCGGTCACCGGCGGCAAAGCGGCCGAGGGAGGCACGGCAGGAACGGCAGGCATGGCGACGGATTCCACGGCGGCGGCCGAGGGAGGGCACGAGGTATGACGATGGATTCCACAGCGGCGGTCTTCGGCACGGAGCGGGTGAAGCGCGCCAGGATCGCCGTCGCCGCCGTCTTCGCGGTCCACGGCGCGGTAACCGGCAGCTTCGCCACCCGGGTCCCGTGGATCCAGGAGCACGCCGGGGTGAGCGCCGGGCAACTCGGTCTCGCTCTCGCCTTCCCCGCGATCGGCGCCTCGCTCGCGATGCCGCTGGCGAGCTCGATCAGCCATCGTTTCGGCGCCCGTACGGCGCTGCGCGGACTGCTGGCCCTGTGGACGCTCGCCCTGGTCCTGCCCTCTCTGGCGCCCGACCTGCTGACGCTGTGCGCGGCGCTCCTGGTGTACGGGGCGTCGGCCGGCATGTCGGACGTGGCGATGAACGCCCTCGGTGTCGAGGTGGAGAACCGTCTGGGCACATCGATCATGTCCGGTCTGCACGGTCTGTGGAGCGTCGGGGCCCTGGCCGGTTCGGCGGCGGGCACGGTGGCCGCGCATCTGGGCACCGACGCCCGGCTGCACCACGTGGTCGCCGCGCTCGTCCTCACCGCGCTCGGCCTGTTCGCCTGCCAGGGCGTGCTGGACCTGCGCAGCGAGCCCGACGAGGAGCCGCCGCCTCGCTTCACGCTGCCGCCGAAGTCCGCGCTGATCATCGGGGCTGTGGGGTTCTGCGCGGTGTTCGCGGAGGGGGCCGCCCTGGACTGGTCGGCGGTGTACCTGCGGGACGTCATGGACACCTCCGCCGGGCTCGCGGCCGCGTCCACCACGGCGTTCGCGCTCACCATGGCGGTGGCCCGGATCGCCGGTGACAAGGTCGTCGACCGTTTCGGGGCGGTGCGGACCGTCCGGGTGAGCGGCGCCCTCGCGACGGTCGGCGGGGTGCTCGTGGTCGCGTCGCCGAGCGCGGTGGCGGCCATGTGCGGCTTCGGGCTGCTCGGCCTCGGTGTCGCCGTGGTGGTCCCGCTGGCCTTCGCGGCGGCCGGGCGCAGCGGGCCGAACCCGAGCCGGGCGATCGCGGGCGTGGCCACCATCACGTACGCCTCCGGGCTGATCGCGCCGTCCGCGATCGGCTCGCTGGCCGGGGCGACCTCGCTGGTCGTGTCGTTCGGCCTGGTCACGGTGCTGGCGTTCGGTCTGGTGCTGGGCGCCGGGGTGCTGCGGGCGGGCGACCGCGGGAGCGTGCGGACCGGGGGCGCGGGCGCGCCGGACACGGCGGCGGCCGAGCCTCGTCCGTGAGCCGTCCATCACGCGGTGGACGGCGCCGGGCCCGGCCCGCGGGCGGATCCGCCCGCGTCCGTCGTGCGCCGAGGCCCAGGTCATAGCGGTACGCCCCGGAAACGGGCCACCCGTGACCCGGCATTACCATGACGCTGTTTCGATTCTGCGGATGTGCGCCATGCCGGGCGAGGTACTGGGCTCCGCACCTACACACAGGGAGCGACCATGAGCCTCGGCGTGCGCTGGACCTTGCACGGCGACGGGAGGACACCCGCGCCGGGGGCCGTGGTCCGGCCGGACGAACGGCTCTCCTGGCCCCGTACGTTCGGGCTCGGCGCCCAGCACGTGGTCGCGATGTTCGGCGCGTCCTTCGTCGCCCCGGTGCTCATGGGTCTCGACCCGAACCTGGCGATCATGATGTCGGGGGTCGCGACCGCCATCTTCCTGCTGGCCACGCGCGGCCGGGTGCCCAGCTACCTCGGCTGTTCGCTCTCCTTCGTCGGAGTCGCGGCGACGATCCGGGCGAGCGGCGGCAGCAGCGCCGTGGTCACCGGCGCGGTCTTCGTGGTCGGCGTGGCCCTCTTTCTCGTGGGCCTCGCGGTGCAGCGGTTCGGCGCGCGGATCATCCACGCCGCCATGCCGCCGGTGGTCACCGGCGCCGTGGTCATGCTCATCGGCTTCAACCTGGCGCCGGTGACCGCGTCGACGTACTGGCCCCAGGACCAGTGGACGGCGCTGCTGGTGATGCTCTTCACCGGGCTCGCCGTGGTGTGCCTGCGCGGGTTCCTGTCCCGGATCGCGATCTTCCTGGGCCTGGTCTTCGGATACGCGCTGTCCTGGGGCCTCGACCGGGTCTTCGGCAAGATCCACTCCCCGGTGGGCGGCGCCGAGGCCGTCGACCACTGGCGGCTCGACCTGTCGGGTGTCGCCAAGGCCGACTGGATCGGCCTCCCGTCCATCCACGCGCCGAGCTTCGAGTGGTCGGCGATCCTGGTCGCCCTGCCGGTCGTCATCGCGCTCATCGCCGAGAACGCCGGGCACGTGAAGGCCGTCGGCGAGATGACGGGGTCCTCGCTGGACGACAAGCTGGGCACCGCGATCGCCGCCGACGGCGCCGCGTCGATGCTGTCGACGGCGGTGGGCGGCCCGCCGAACACCACGTACTCGGAGAACATCGGCGTCATGGCGGCGACCCGGGTCTACTCCACCGCCGCGTACTGGGCGGCCGCCTGCTTCGCCCTGCTCTTCGGCCTCTGCCCCAAGTTCGGCGCGGTCGTCGCCGCCATCCCCGGCGGTGTGCTCGGCGGGATCACCGTCATCCTCTACGGCATGATCGGCCTCCTCGGCGCCCAGATCTGGCTGCACGCCAAGGTCGACCTGCGCAATCCGCTGAACCTGGTCCCGGCCGCGGCGGGCATCATCATCGGCGTCGGCGGGGTCAGCCTGAAGATCACCGACAACTTCGAGCTGAGCGGCATCGCCCTGGGCACGATCGTGGTCATCACCGGCTACCACGTACTGCGGGCCTTCGCCCCGGCCCACCTCAAGACGCAGGAACCCCTCCTGGACTCGGGCACGTCGGCGTACGACGAACCGGCCGCGAAGGAGAAGACCTGACGGGGAGGAAGTGCTCGGGTCCGCGTCCGGAGCGGCGACGCGGGCATCGGCGGCCGACGAGGTGGGACACCGTGCGTCCGACGACCCAGCGGTGGCGGCCGAGTCGGCCGGAGGGGTCGATGCCCTTGCGGGGGTTCGGTGGCGGACACCTCTGCTCACGGAGCACCGCCTTCCGGACAACCTCCCTCGACGGCCGCCCCTGGTCCGGCCACACGGGCCGGACCAGGGGCGGTTCTCACGCGGTGGACCGAATGCGGCTCAGGACCTCGGTGAGGGCGCCGTGCGAGGAGCCGGAGGCGCGCCGGGCGACATGCCCGTCGGGGCGTACGAGGACGGCTTCGTCCGGCCCCGCGGACCCGAGGATCTCCGCCCACCCGCCGGGGACGGCCTCTCGCCGCGCGCCGTCGCACGGCGCACGGGCCTCGACCGGGATCCCCGTCCCGCGCGCTGTGGCGGCCTGTCGGCGCCATTCCGGGCTGTCCTCGCCGCGAGGAGCGTGAAGCCGAGGCCGAACGAGGTCGAGGGTGGAGGGGGTGTCCGGGGACCCGCCGACGAGGCGCCCGTGCGGCAGGCGCCTTCCGGGATGCAGTCGGTGTGGTGGCCCGTGGCGTCCAGCGCGGTGCGGTCGCCCGCGCCGTGCCGGTGGCCGGAGCGATCGCGGTGGAGCAGTGGTCGGCGGTCAGAAGCAGCTCGTCGTCGATGCGGTATCCGCGTGCGCGTCGCCGCACACCGCGACCGGCGCGACCGGCGCGACTGTGCGACATCCCGCGAGTTCCCCTGAGCCCCGCTGAGTACCCGGCCCCGTGGCCAGGGAGTTCTTCCTCGTGGGTGTGCTGTGTGGCCTTGTGACGTAACTTCGGGATTCTTGAAGCGTTCTCACCGTGTCCGACCGATCCGTGATCGGCATGAAGGTGAGGTGCCTCGGGTTGTCTCTGGCGGTGGTACGGGACCTGCGCGAGGTCCGAGCGCCGGTCTCGGCGGAGGAACTGGAGCAGTTCGAGACCGACGTGCTGGCCGGGTTCGTCCTTGCGCGGGCTTCGGCTGGCTGACGGCACGATCCGCGGGGACGTCGGGCATCTGGAGCAGATCCGGGCCTCGTTCGGCCGGCCGCTGTGGGAGATGGAACCGTCCGACGCCGACGCGTACTTCGGGAAGGTGCTGCGGGGCTCGCCCAGCGGCACCCGGCTGGCCCGCTCGCAGGCGTTGAGCACGTACTTCCTCTTCCTGGAGCTGCGGCACAAGGTCGAGATCCACCGCATGACCGGGCGCGTGGTCGAGTGCCCGATCGATGAGATGAACCGGCCGCGCGGCTCCAAGGACGCCCAGCTGCGGATCCCGCCGACCGAGCCGGAGGCCCGGCAGCTGTCCACCGGCTGGGCGGGGAAGCTGGCCACCTGCCAGCAGTTCGCCCCGACCGCGCGGAACTACACGGCCTCCAAGCTGATGTCCGAGGTCGGGCTGCGGGTGAGCGAGGCCCGCAAGCTCGACCTGGCGGACATCAAGTGGAACCTGGGCCGGTTCGGCAAGCTCCATGTCCGCCACGGCAAGGGCGCCCGCGGCTCCGGGCCGCGCGAGCGCATGGTCCCGCTGATCAACGGCGCGGACCGCACCCTGCGGTGGTTCATCGAGGATGTGTGGGGCCAGTTCGGCGACGACCACACCCGTCCCGGCGCCCCGCTATTCCCCTCGGAGCGCAAGAACGCCGACGGCACCGCCCGCCGGGTGGGCGACGATGCCCTGCGAGACGGGCTCTCGGCCGCGGTCGAGGGGCATCTGCCGGGCTGGAAGGACCTGCTGACACCGCATGTCCTGCGGCATTTCTGCGCGTCCCAGCTCTATGAGAACGGCCTCGACCTCATCTCAATCCAGGAGGTTTTGGGACATTCCTGGATCGCCACGACGATGCGATACGTCCATGTCCACCGCACCCGGGTCGAGGACGCCTGGGTCGCCGGGACCGAGCGGGCCGCGAAGCGGCTGGAAGGGCTGATCCGATGAGGTGGAACCTGCGGCTGACGGCCACGAACAAGGGTATCTGGAAGGCGTCCGAACTCCAACGGAGCCTGGCCGAACACGGGTTGGTGATCTCGGCGGGGAAGATGTCCGGGCTATGGTCCGGCCAGCCCGTCTCCCTCGAGCTCGACGACCTGGACTTCATCTGCGTCGTGCTCGGCTGCGAGATCGGCGACCTGCTGATCCCCGAGCCGGACAGGGTCCGCCGGCCCGGCGAGGAGACCGGCCAGCAGGCTGCCGTCGCGTCCGGCCCGGCTCCGACGGTGGTACCACGCCGGCGGGACGGCCGGTCGCTGCCGCCGATGTGACCGGCCAGGACGAGAGGACGACTCGCTGGTGCTGGAGCCTGACAGCTGCTCGCACTGCCTGGCCTAGGGTCTGCTGTTCATGCGGTGGTGCGGGGGCTGCAATTCTTTCGCCCGTCCCGGTCCGCACAGTCCATGCGCGGGCTGCCGCCGGAACGGTCCGCTTCGGAAGGGGTACTGCCGTCTGTGCTGGTGCCAGGCCCGTACGCAGGCAGCGACAACCGGCGCGAGGGCGGAGTCGCTGCTGCTGACGCTGCGGCATCGCCAGCTGTTCTTCGCGCACATGGCTCCGCTGCGGGAACGCGTCGCGCGGCCGCGGCTGCCGAAGTACGAGCGGCGAGGGTGCCCCCGCAAACCCGATCCCCCTCCGGCGTCGCCGCCCGGCGGCTGGCTCCAGCCTGCCCTGTTCGAGGTCTGCCGCGACTTCACCCGCATCGACCCCGAACAGCACACGGGCCCGGACAACCCCTGGCTGGCCTGGGCACGGCATACCGCCCACCGCCGCGGCGAGGCCCGCGGCTGGCCCCGCAAGATCCGCCTCGCCGTCGACCGAGCTCTGATCATCCTGATGTCCCGGCATGTCGGTGGCGACGTCGTGCGCTATTCCGAGCTCTACCCGGCCCTCAACCCCGTCGGCTGAACATGGAGCTGACCATCGAGGTCCTCGACCACATCGGCGTCTTCCTCGACGACCGGACACCGTCGTTCGAGCAGTGGCTGGAGCGCAAGCTCGACGGCATCGCCCCCGGGATCCGCCGCGATGTCGAGCACTGGGTCCGGCTCCTGCACGACGGCGGTCCCCGGTCCCAGCCCCGCGACGAGAACACAGCCTGGAACTACCTCAACCGGGTCCGTCCCGTCCTGCTGGAGTGGTCCACTCGCTACGACCATCTGCGCGAGGTGACCCGCGATGACGTCCTCGCCCAGCTCGATGCCCTCCACGGGGGCGGTCAGCGGCAGCACACCCTCATCGTGCTGCGGTCGCTGTTCCGCCAGGCGAAGAAGAACGGCACCATCTTCAAGAACCCGACCAGCCGCATCCGTGTCGGCCAGCGCGAGTACGGCATCCTCCAGCCCTTGGAGCCTGAGCACATCAACACCTCGATCGCCGCGGTCACCAAGCCGGCGGACCGCCTGGTCCTCGCCCTCGCCGCGGTGCACGCTGCACGGTCAGGCGCGATCCGCCGCCTCCAGCTCGATGACCTCGACATCGGCAACCGCAAGCTCACGATCGGCGGCCGCGTCCGGCCACTGGACGACCTCACATTGCACGTCGCCCTGGAGTGGCTGGAGTTCCGGCGCCGCCGCTGGCCCGACACCGCCAACCCACACCTCCTGATCAACAAAATCACCGCACTGGGCACCGGCCCGGTCAGCGAGGTCGCCCTCTCCAAACCCCTTCGCGGCCAGGCCGCCACCCTGGAACAGCTCCGCATCGACAGACAGCTCGAAGAGGCCCTCGCCCACGGACCCGACCCCCTACACCTCGCCGAGGTCTTCGACCTGGACGAGAAGACCGCGATCCGCTACGCGAACTCCGCACGAGCCCTGCTAGAACAGGCCGCTGAACAGCAGCTTCGATGAAACCCGCTCGACCGGGACGCGCCGTGAAGGGAATCATGAGCGAGTGACGTCGACCGAAGCAGCAGCAATCGCTCTACAGGACCATGCCGCCCTCTGGAGCATGGGAGAAATCCGCGCGAGCGACGTCGTCAATGCAGCCTGTGATGCGCTCGTCACCGGACTCGACACCCCCGGCCTTCGGGTCCTCGCCGCCTGCACACGTGCCGAGGCGGACTACGACATCCACGACTTGCTTCCCGAAGCACTCAACGAACTCGGCCTCACCTTCTATCCGGTCGCCAGCGAGGCCGGCCAAGGGGCCGCCGCCCGAGCTCTCGCACGCCGCATGCTCGCCGGTGAGCTGACACCTCGGGAGTTCACATTCCGTATTCACCAGCGCTACGGACATGAGCTGCCCCTGACTGAGCGGCTCGCCGTATTCGATGACGAGTACGACGTCCTCGAATACGGCGGCAGAACTGTGGACCAGGTCGATGCCGAGGTCACGGCCGAAGCCCGCCGCCTCGCAGCCCACCCCCACGTTCCCACCGAACCCACGGACACGCCCAACTGATGCACACGGGCGACCCGCGAGTTGCCGCTGAACAAGCTTCAGTTTCCCTGAACCCACGGGGCTCCAGGGGGTCGAGGAACATCGGAACGAAAACCGGCGCTAAGCCCTCATCGTTCCTGGTGGCGCCTGACGGTAAGTCGGTCTCGCGACGAGTCTGAAGTTGTTCCACGGATAACGCCCTATTATCTGCGGGAGCTTGATTCGTCACCTGCGGTGACGTCCGCCGGGCCGTACATGAAGCGGCCCCGTTATCCGTGGCAAGGGGGAAGCGGTGCCCAACGTCGTGCAACTGCCGGCCGGGAAGGCGTTGACCGTCCGCACGGCGGCCGACGCCTTCCTCGACTCGCTCCGCAACCCGAACACCGTCCGCAGCTACTGAGTCGGCGTCGGCAAGACCGCCGACCGGATCGGGGAGGCCCGCCCGCTCGGGTCGGTCGCGGACGACGAAATCGGCGAGGCCCTGGAACTGCTGTGGGGCCGCGCGGCGGTCAATACCTGGAACGCCCGCCGGGCGGCGGTGCTGTCGTGGCTGGGGCGGTGCGCGGAGTACGGCTACGACGGCCCGGCGGTCCCGGCCTGGACGAAGCGGCTGTCGGTGCCGGACTCCGAGACCCCGGCCCGCTCGAAGCTGGCGGTGGACCGACTCATCGCCCGGCGCGAGGTCCACCTGCGGGAGAAGACGCTGTGGCGGATGCTCCACGAGACCGCCGGTCGCTCGGAGGAGATCCTCGGAGTGAACATCGAGGACCTGGACCTCGCCGCCCGCCGCTGCCTGGTCAAGGCCAAGGGTGCCCGCAGCAAGGTCCGCCGCCGCGGGCAGGTGCGCGAGGACTTCGTACTGGAGACCGTCTACTGGGACGCCGGCACCGCCCGGGCTCCTGCCCCGCCTGCTGCGCGGCCGCACCCGCGGCCCGGTGTTCGTCACCCACCGCCGCCCCGGCCCGGGGAAGGTCGTCAGCCCGCGCGACGTGTGCCCGGACACCGGCCTGGCTCGCCTCTCCTACGGTCAGGCCCGCGTCCTGTTGGACGAGCAGACCGCAGTGCGTGGGCCGGGGACCGGCTGGGACCTGCACGAGTACCGCCATTCCGCCCCCACCTCGGGGAGCAGGGTGCCTCCCTGCTGATGCTGATGGCGAAGTCCCGGCATAAGAAGCCGGAGAACGTCCGCCGCTACTTCAAGCCGTCCCCCGAGGCGATCTCTGATCTGACCAGCCTGCTTGCACCCGGCAACACGCGCCGCTGACCAACAGCACAGCCCCGGGAGGACCCGAAAGAGCCCACGCACCGACGACTGGGCCAAGAAGTACCGGTCTGTCGGCTGATCATGGCCAACACGCTTCGGAAATCACTTGCAGCGCCTCCTTAGAGTGCGGACATGCCAATTTCGCTGCACCTGCAAGAGATCACTCCTGACAACTTCGAGAGCGCTATCGACCTGAGAGTCCGCCCCGACCAAGAACACCTGGTGGCACCCGTGGTGAAGTCACTCGCCGAGGCATACGTCCACCCCGGCATCGCATGGCCCCGGCTCATCTGCGACGACGACGAAGTCGTCGGGTTCCTCATGGCCTTCTTCGACATCGACTGGACCGGCAAGGGAACCGACTTCCGCTCCGGACTCTGGCGTCTCAACATCGCTGATGGAAAGCAGGGCCGAGGCTACGGACGCTTCGCAGTACAGTCCGTTGCCAACGAGATCCGGCGCCGAGGAGGCACGCGGCTGACGACCACCTGGCATCCCGGAGCGGATGGCCCAGCGGGTTTCTATCTGGCACTCGGCTTCCGCCCAACCGGAGAGACCAGCGGAGACCAAACGGTGGGCGTGCTGGAACTGAGCTGAACCCGCGTTTCTGCCGCACCGGCACATCACGCACGACGGTCTCCCTGCCGCTGGAACTCCCGCTGATGGCTCACCAGCAACACTGTAAGCAGGGGGAATAGCCCCGGCCGCGGCCTCCCGGGTGCCGTCCGCCGGCGCGAAGGGCCCGGGCAGCCGGACCGCGCAGAGCGGTCTCGCCGCCCGCGCCCGCTTCGCCGCGGCGATTTGCTGCGCAGCATCCGGTGCAGGTGCTCCAGCACGCAGAACGTGTACGCCTTCCAGTCCACCGTGCCCGGCTCCAGGTGCGGTGCCGCCAGGACCAGGCGTCGCCAGGAGCCGGTGAGCAAGCCAGCGTCGATCTCGGCCGGGCCGACCTTCTTGCGGCCCATCAGCTCCGGCAGTGACAGCAACGCGCCCCGTACGGCCTCGCCCTCCGAGGTGGCGTCGAAGTCCACCACGGTGATCAGCAGCTTCAAGAACGGGCGGACGGTGCCGAACCGGTTGATCAGCATGGCCCGCCATGCCTCGTCGGCATCCGAGTCCAGCGGCGGGGTCAGCTCGAACGGCGCGGCGATCGCCGCGGCCAGCTCGTGCCGGGGCACCACCTGCTCGATGGCCGCCCACATCCCTTCCAGGCTCTCCACCTTCGGCGGGGCGATCTCCCCGGTGTCGGTGTCGACCTGCTCACTCGTGGTGTCGAACACGACCTGGAACGCGGTCGCCAGCTTCGCCGACGCCCGCTCCACGCGCGGCAGGGTCTTCAGCTTCTCCTTCGCGCTCTCGCGCTCCGCCCTGGCCAGCAGCTTCGTCGCGATCAGCAGGTCCAGCGCGTCGTCCACCGCCCGCGACGTGAGGTACACGGTGGTGGCCAGCAGCGTCGCCAGGCGGCGAGCGTCGGAGTGCCGGCGCAGCAGCGACGCCTTCCCGTCCACCCCGTACCGCGACAGCTCCGCCAGCCGCCGCGGAGGTATCCGCGATACATCAACGGCGCCCATCCCGAACGCGGCGATCTCCTCCGCCCGCTCCAGCGCCCGCTTCATCTGCGGACCCGACACCCGCACCGGCCCGCGCCGCAGCCGGTCCAGCTCCGAGACCCGCTCGCCGGGCGGCACCGTCAGCAAAGAGTCCAGCACCGCCCGCTGCCCGGTGCTCAGCATCCCGTACAGGCTGTCCCACAGCCGCTGGTTCGCTGCCTCCCGCACCGAGGCCACCAGCCTCGTCAGCGTCGTCACCCCCGGCAGCAGCGCCCGCCGCTCCCGCAGCCACCCGGCCGCCGCGTCGAACAACGCCTTCGGCCCCTCGCCCGTCGTCCAGGCCCGCGCGTTCACCCAGGGCAACGCGACGGCCCAGGGCAACGCGACGGCCGAGGGCGCCGCGACGCGGCGGCGCCCCGTACGCGAGCGGTACTCAGAAGCAGTCGCCGAACCAGTGGACCGCACCCGGCGCGGTGACGGTGGCCCGGACCGATTCCTCGGTGGCGTGCAGCGGGCGCGCCATGCCCACGTGCTGCGTCACCGTCCGGGCGTCCGCCAGCAGGGCCGGCAGGGCGGCCCGGACCACGGGCCCGTCGGGGAGCCGGACCCGGGCCCGGTCCAGCCCGGCCGCCCGGCCCCGTTCGCCGACGGCGGCGAGCAGCGCGCCCAGGCACCCGGATGCGCCCGCGTATTCGTGGACCTCTACGCACTCCCCGTCGTACCGGGCCACGATCCAGCCGACGACGTGCCCCGATCCGGGGTCCTCCGCCACGAGCGAGTCCTCGAGCGGGCCGTACCAGGCGGGCGCCCGCACCGCCCAGTCCTCCGGCGTCCGCACCGCGCTGAGCGGCCGGTCCGCGTTGTACGTGTCGTGCAGGGCGGCCACCGCAGCGGCGTCACGCCCCGTGGCCGCGCGGATCCGGAAGGCCGCGGCCTCCGGCGCGGGCGCGAGCGTCCCCTCGGTGTACGTACTGGCGAACTCCCGCCACCCCGAGCTGCGGTAGACGCCCGGCGTCCCGGTGAACAGCAGGGACCAGTCGCACCCCTCGGCCGTCATGACGCGTTCCGTCGCCACCAGCAGCCGCCGCACCAGGCCCTGCCCGCGGGCCTCGGGACGGGTGGCGACACTGCCGATGCCGCCCACCCGTCGTGGGACGCCGTGCGCGTCGCGAATCCACCTCGGTACGTAGACCACGACGGCGTCGATCCCGCCGTCCGGGTCGTTCTGCGCCACGAACGTGTGCCGGTGGCGGTCGGGGTCGAGGGCGTGCAGGCGGGGAAGGTGCGGGGCGTCGAAGCAGCGCTCCCACAGGGCGGCCAGCGCCGGTTCGTCGGCCGGGGCCGTGGTGCGGACGAGGGCGGTCACAGGATCACGTTTCCTTCCGTGCGCACCGTGGCGCCGTCGGCGGGCATGGCGGTGCGTTCCGTGCCGTCCTCCACACAGGCGGTGTGCAGGACGGAGGCCAGGGCTTCGGGGGCGAGGTGGAGGGAGCCGCCGGCGAAACGGCCGCCGGTCGCCGCGTAGTGGTTGGTGCCGTCGGCGATGCGCACATGGGCGGTACCCGGGCCGGGGGCCGCGCTGCTGAACGCGATGAGGTCCCAGGTCACCCTGCCCGGTCCGGCCGCCCGGCCGAGCAGCACCCCGGCCTTGTTGGTGCCGGTGAGCCGGGCGCCGCCGGTGACGGTGATCCGCTGGTCGCGCACGGCGCTGAGCTCGATGCCGGTGTTCTCGTACCGGCCGCCGTCGATGTGCAGTTCGGCGGAGCCGACGGAGAGCGGGGCGGCGTCGCCGGCGCCGGTGACGGTGCAGTCGGTGAAGTGGACGGCACCGGCCCCGCGCAGGATCGCGCCGTCGACGCCCTTGAAGACGCAGCGCACGAAGTGGACGGGGGCGGTGACCGGGGTCTGGACGAGGACGGCGCCCGCGGGCGGCTCGAAGGAGCAGTCGCTGACGGTGGTGGGCCGGGTGGACCGGGCCGAGCGCTGGGCGACGGCGAAGGTCCTGGCGGTGCAGCCGCGGACCTGGGCGCCGTCGGCGTTGACGGTCAGGGTGCCCGCCTGGTCGAAGGTGGGCCGGGCGATCACGGTGACGTCCTCGAGGGTCAGGTCGGTGATCTTGGTGTTGGCGGTGAACCAGGAGCAGACGTGCCGTCGCACGGTGATGCGCTTGGCGGAGATCCCCCACTGCGCCCCGGAGTTGGCGATGTCCATCAGGCCGGAGTTGCCGTCGAAGAGCAGGTCGTGCTCGTACTGGCCATGGGTGGTGAAGGGGTTGCCGCCCGCGTCGTCGCCGTCGCCATGGCAGTTGACGACCGTGCAGTAGGCGGACGCGGTGAGGTCGTTGAGGTGGCGGACGTTGCTGGTCGTGCAGTCGGCGATGCGTCCGTACAGGCAGTAGATCTGCTGGGTGAGGTAGCCCGCGCCGCCGTACTCGACGGTGGGCGGGTTCTTCAGCGAGCAGTTCTCGGTGCGGAAGCGGGTGCACCAGCGCCGCATGATCACCGGCCAGAAGGTGCCGGTGGCGTGGATCCCGGAGACGTCGCAGCCGACGGCGTACTCGAAGCTGACGGGGTGGGACCCGGTGTACTCGTCGGGGCCCGCGCCCTCGAAGACCATGTTGCGCACATGCGCGTTGCGGACGGGCTCGATCCGGGTCCAGGTGAGTTCGCGGCCCTTCGCCAGCTCCCAGCCGTTGAGGTAGCCGATCCGGACGTGCGTCGCGTCGACGATCTCGGTGATCTCCACGAGCTTCTGCAGCTCGCGCTCGTCCCGCCCGCCGCCCGCGACCGGGGCGACCCGGACCGCCCACCACTGGCCGACCTCGAACGCCTTGGCGTCGGGGACCGGGAAGGTGTCGGTGAGTTCGACGACCGTGCCGGAGAGCGCGTGCCGGACGGTGGTGTCGGTGACGGTGCCGCGGAAGGAGAGGACGGCGCCGAAGGGGTTGTCGTGGGTGTTCTTCTCGATGCCTTCGGTGCGTATGCGGTGGCCGCCGAAGTCGAGTTCGATGTTCGAGCGGTCGAAGAGGTGGCGTCGGGTGAACAGGAGGTCGGTGTGGGCCTCGATGCGGTGGACGCTGTCGTCGGCGATCATGGCGTCGAGGGCGGCGTCGGCGGGGTTCTTCGCGTCGAAGTGGCCGAAGGTGCGGAAGTCGAGGGTGCCGGTGTGGAGCTGGTGCCAGCGGCCGGGTCCGGGGTGCTCGGTGTCGGGGGCGATGACGGTGCCGCCGTTGTGGGCGGTGGTGGACTTCTTGTGCCAGCGCACGGCCATGCCGCCGCCGTCGCCGGGGGCGTGGTGGCCGGCGACCAGGACCTGGGTGCCGTCGGGATACGGTTTCGTGTTCAGCGCGCGCAGCGCGGCGACCGTGTCGACCCGCAGGACGTCGCCCGCGCGGGCCGGCGCGGCCTGCGCGCTGCCGGACGCCACGGCCGTGGACGCCACGACCAGACCGGCCAGACCCGAAGCCCGCAGCACAGCACGACGGGACGACGGGGACGACGGTGCCGGGGGCCCGGCGGAGGACGGTGCGGGGACGGACATGACGAAGGTGCTCCTCGCGGTGTCGGTGGGTGCTCGTGCCCCTCGCGGCAATGCCTGCCGGTCACGGCACTCGGTGGGGTATCAGATGGTGTTCCGGTACGGCGGCATGAAGCGCGTCCGCGGCATCTGGTCGGCCAGCACTCCCCCGTCGACGACGATCCGTGCCCCGGTGAGATAGGCCCCCGCGTCCGAGGCGAGCAGCAGCAGCGCACCCACGCACTCGTCGGGCCGCGCGTACCGGCCGAGCGGGATGCGTTCGCGGTACGCGTCCTCGAACGCCTCACGGTCGAAGGGGAATTCACCGTCGATGGAGGTCTCGACCATGCCGGGGGCGAGGGTGTTGGCGGTGATGCCGTGCGGGGCCAGTTCCACCGCCAGGGTCTCGGTCAGCAGTTGGGCGGCGGCCTTGGAGGCGTTGTAGTGCGCCAGGCCCGCCTCCGCCACCAGGGCGTTCTTCGAGGTGACGGTGACGATGCGGCCCGCGACGCCGTCCGCCGTCATGTGTTCGGCGACGCGCTGGCTGAGGAAGAAGACGGCGTCGACGTTGACCCGCATGATGTGCGACCAGCTCGCGGGCGTGATCTCGTTGAAGCGCTCCAGGGCCGCCGTGCCGGCGTTGTTGACGAGGATGTGCAGCGGTCCGGCCTCGGCGCGCACGGCGTCGGCGAAGCCGGGCAGCGCGTCGATGTCCGCGAGGTCCTGTCCGTACACCCGGGCACGGCGGCCGAGAGCCTCGATGTCCGCCGCCGTCGCGTCGATCCCCTCCGCGCCGGGCAGGTCGACCAGGACCAGGTCGGCGCCCGCCTCGGCGAGCCCGACGGCGAAGGACCGGCCCAGGCCCCGGGCGGCACCGGTGACGACCGCGGTGCGTCCGGTCAGGTCGAAGCGGTCGTGGGGGCGGTGCGGGGCGGCTGCGGTCATGGCGGGGTTCCTCCAGGCGGAGACGTACAGGGGAGCGGGGACGTACGGAGAGCGGGGCGTACGCGAAGGGGGGCCGCCGCGCGGGACACAGGGGGTGGGTGCGCGGCGGCCCGGCTGCCGGTGCGGCGGACGCGGACGGGGGGCGTCCGGCCGCCGCACCGGCAGGTCCACGGGAACGGCCGGGTCGGAGGCTGTCGGGTGACCTCGTATCGCGGGTTCGCCCGGCGGCCTCTCAGCCGTTCAGGCCCAGCAGGTCCAGCGACGGCCGGCGGATGATCTCCTCCACCGCGTCCACGTCGAGCGGCGGCAGCCCCGGAATGCCGGGGACGCGGGCGATCTCCCGCAGCCCCCTCACCGAGTCGTCGACCGTCGTGAACGGGTAGTCGCTGCCGAACATCAGCTTGTGGAAGACCCCGTAGTCCTGGACCAGCCGGAGGCTGTGCCAGAGCTGGAAGGGCCGGTAGTGCAGGGCGCTGATGTCCGCGTACACGTGCGGGTGCTTGCGGATGACCGCGATGCACTCGCCCTCGAAGGGGTGGCCGAGATGGGCGAGGACCATCCGCAGCTCGGGGTGGCGGATGGCGACGGCGTCAAGGTGGCGGGGCATCGCCCACTCCAGGGGCGCCGCCGACACGAAGGTCGTGCCGGTGTGCACCAGGAGCGGGAGCCCGTGCCGTTCGGCGTAGCCGTACAGCTCGTCGTACTCCTCGGCGGCGGGGTCGAAGCCCGCGTACATCGGCATGAGCTTGATGCCGCGCAGGCCCAGTTCCTGGTGCCCGTAACGGAGTTCGCCCTGCCAGCCGGGCTGGGTGGGGTCGAGGGAGAGATATCCGATGAGCCGGTCCGGGTGCTCTCCCGCGTACGCCGCCACGGCCGCGTCGTCGACCCACAGTCCGCTGCGCCGCGCCTTGCCGCCGACGACGATCGTGCGGGTGCCCTCGGGGGCGGTGGCCGCGTACTCCTCCCACGTCACCGTCAGGTCGACCTCGCCCGCGTGGGCGCGGGCGGAGTCGGACCTGAACGGGTCGGTGAAGTCGTGGCTGTGCCGGAAGAGGTGCGAGTGGACATCGACGATCATGTCCGGTTCCGCTTCTCCCAGCCGTCCGCGAACATGTTCCAGAACCGGTGGCTGGGCGGGTGCTCCTCGAAGACCTCGTCGACGAGCTCGACACCGAGCCCGGGGGCGGTCGGCAGGCCGATGTGGCCGTCGGTGATCGGGAGGGTGCCCTTGAGCGCGTCGAAGACGTAGTCCTCCAGGAGTCCGTCGAAGGTCTCCAGGATCTTGAAGTTGGGGATGCCGAGCGTCGCGTGCACCGAGACGGTGGTGCAGAGCGGCGAGTTGGAGTTGTGCGGGGCCACCAGCATGCCGTGGGTGTCGGCGATCGCGGCCAGCTTCCTGACCTCGGTGAGGCCACCGGCCATCGAGAGGTCGGGCTGAATGATGTCGACCGCGTTGGTGGCGAACAGCTGCTTGTACTCGTAGCGGTTGTGGAAGTGCTCGCCGCCGGAGATCGGGAACGCGGCGCGCTGCCGCAGCTCCGCGTAGCGCTCGATGTGGGTCCAGGGCATCGGCTCCTCGAACCAGCCGATGTCGAACGGTTCCAGCTCGCGCACCAGGCGGGCGGCGGTCGGCATGGCGAACCGGGCGTGGCCCTCGACGAACAGGTCGACGTCCGGTCCGATGGCCTCGCGGACCGCGGCCACCAGGTCGACGGAGCGGCGCAGTTCGGCGCGCTCCAGTTCGTGCAGGCCGGGACCGAACGGGTCGAACTTGAGGGCGGTGAAGCCCTTGGCCACGGTCTCCTTCGCCTTGGCGGCGAAGGTCTCGGGTTCGCGTTCACCGGTGTACCAGCCGTTGGCGTACACACGGACGCGGTCGCGGCAGGCGCCGCCGGTGAGGCGGTAGGCGGGCACCCCGAGCGCCTTGCCCATCAGGTCGTACATGGCCTGGTCGAGACCGGACAGGGCGATGCCGCCCATGTCGCCGCCGCGCAGGAAGTCGCCCTGGTAGACGCGGAGCCACAGCTCCTCGACGTCGAAGGGGTCGGCGCCGACGAGATGCCGCTGGGCGATCGACTCGGTGAGGGCGCAGACCTCGCGGACCCGGTAGGGGTGGGTGATCTCGCCGATGCCGGACAGGCCCTCGTCGGTGTGCACCCGGACGTAGCCGAAGTCGCGCCAGGCGGTGCCGAGCATCAGGGTCTCGACGCGGCTGATGCGTCCGGCGGGGCCGGCCGGGCGGCTGCTGTTGACGGTGAGCATCAGCGGGTCGCCCCGCCCATGGTGGAGGTGTTCTCCAGGTCGCGGGCGCCTCCGTCGGCGAGGACGGCCTCGACCGCGGCCTCGGTGCCCTCGATGAGTCGGTCCACGTCGGCGTCGGTGTGGGCGTAGCTGATGTGGCTGCGCTTGAGGTTGAGCGGCAGCTCGAACAGGCCGTGCTCCAGGAGCCTGCGGCGGTAGCCGACGAACAGGGAGGCGTCGTTGTTCAGCAGGTCCGCATAGGTGCGGGGGGACTGGCCGGGCATGAAGTAGCTGACGAAGACGGAGCCGTAGCCGGTGACGACGGCGGGGACGCCGAGGCGCTCGTACAGCCCGGTCAGTTCGGTGCGGACCCGCTCGCCGAGCCGGAAGACGTGCTCGTGCACGGGCTCCTCGCGAAGCTTGCGCAGCGTGGCGAGGGCGGCGGCGACGACGGACGGGTGCCCGTTGTACGTGCCGGCGAAGAAGGCGGGGGCGCCGGGGATGGTGGAGAAGAGGTCCATGAGGTCGGCGCGGCCGCCGATCGCGCCGACGGGGGCGCCGTTGGCGATGGCCTTGCCGAGGGTGGTGAGGTCGGGGGTGACGCCGCAGATCTTCTGCCAGCCGCCGATGTCGTGGCGGAAGCCGGTGATGACCTCGTCGAAGATCAGGACGCTGCCGGCCTTGCGGGTCTCCTCGCGCAGCGTGGTGAGGAATTCCTGGTACGGCAGGAGCGTGCCGACGTTGTGCGGGACGGGTTCGACGATGACGGCGGCGATGTCGGAGCCGTGCTCGGCGAAGGCGCGGCGGACGGCCTCGCTGTCGTTGAACGGCAGGACGAGGGTGGCTTCGAGGACCTCGGGCAGGATGCCGGTGGAGATCGGGTCGTGGCCGCCGACCTTGTCCGGGGCGGAGATGACGTTGAGGCTGACGGAGTCGTGCCAGCCGTGGTAGCAGCCCTGGAACTTGACGACGAGGCGGCGGCCGGTGGCGGCGCGGGAGACGCGCAGCGCGTGGAACGTGGCCTCGCTGCCGGTGCTGGTGAGCAGCACCCTCTCGATCGACGGGATCAGCTCGGCGAGCTGTTCGGCGAGGAGGACCTCGCCCTCGGTGACGCCGACGCCCATGTGGCCGAGGGTGGCACCGGCCTCGGCGGTGGCACGGGCCACGTCGGGGTCGTTGTGACCGAGCAGCGGCGGGCCGAACGCCGAGTGGAAGTCGATGTACTCGCGTCCGTCGGCGGTACGGAAACGCCCGCCGTCGGTGCCGGTGACGACGAGGTCGGTCAGTCCGGGAACGCTTCGCTGACCGCTGTTCACGCCGCCGGGTACGACCCGGCGGGCGCGCTCGGCGAGTCGGGCTCCGGATTCGTTGCCGGCCGGGCCTGAACTCATATCGCTTGCTCCTTGCGTCGAGAGTCGTCGGTTGTCGCGGGCCCTGCCCGGCCCGTGAGTCCCTGGCGCCATCCGCCCGGCAGTCGCCGCAGGAAGAGAGTGCTCCGTGGTGCGTGGGTGGTTCGTTTTTCCAAACGCTGTTCTGTAGAGCAGAACAGCGTTTGGATAGTACGACCGCCCCTGGGGACGGTCAACCCCCTTTCGGACAGCAGGCCGTCTGTTCTCGGCCTTTCTGCAGGTAGAGGCCCTCGTCGACCCCCTGCTCAGGCACTAAACTGTTCGGACATGAGGAACAGCTCTGCTGCAGAAGAACCGAAGTACTGGGTCAAGAGCGTGGCCAGGGCAGCGGACATCCTCGAAGCGCTCGCCGCCCCCACGCAGGGGAACGGCCTGAGCGTCACGGAGGTCGCACATTCCTGCTCGATCTCCAAGAGCGCCGCCTTCGGCATGCTCCAGACCCTCCGCGCCTACGGTCTGGTCTCGGACGACGGCGAGGGCATGAACCGCCGCTACCGGCTCGGCATGAGCCTGGCCCGGCTCGGAGACCGGGCCCGCTCGCAGGTCTCCCTGCGCAGGGTGGCCCGCCCCGTCCTGAGCGAACTCACCCGGACCACCGGCATGGAGTCCCGGCTCGCGATCCCCGAGGACGGTTACGCGGTCGTCGTGGACCAGGTCGAACTCGAGCAGCGGGTCCGCCTCGATCTGCGGATGGGCCACCGCGAGCTGCCGCACTGCACGGGCCTGGGCAAGGCGCTGCTGTCCGCCATGCCGCAGAGCGAGGCCGCCGCCGTCGTCGACCGGTCCGGACTGCCCGGGCGCACCTCCCGCACGATCACCGACCGGGACACGCTCCTGGCGCACCTGCGGGACATCGCCCGGCTCGGCTACGCCCTGGACGACGAGGAGGACGCGGAGGGCGTCATCTGCATCGGCGCCCCCATCCTCGACGACCGCTCGGTGTGCGCCGGAGCCGTCTCCATCACGGGCCTCAAGCTCGGTCTGCCGGCCTGGCGCTACCAGGAACTGGGCGGCCAGGTACGGGACGCGGCCCGGCGGATCAGCCGCTCCCTCGGCTGGATCGACGACGCGGGGGACGCCTCGTCCGCCTCGTAGGAACGGGTCGACGTGTGCCCCGTCGCGCCGCCCGGCAGAGCAACTGACGAGGCGTTCCGGCAGATTCGGGTCTTGACCGATCGGCACAACCCGCCGTAGGTTCCCTGCCAACCGCGAGGACATCTTCCCGTCATTCGCGCTTCACACTCCTTTCCGGTCTGCTTCCGACGCCTGCCCACCGCGTCCGGAACCTCCGACGACCGGACCTCTTCAGCCATCCGCCTCTCGGCAGTCCATCGCAGGAACGCTCCCCCATCCCCGGCGCTTCTCGGAAGGCGAAGTCCGCATGAGCGTTCCGCATCACCCCACCGCCCCGTCGTCCCGTCGTGCTGTGCTGCGGGCTTCGGGTCTGGCCGGTCTGGTCGTGGCGTCCACGGCCGTGGCGTCCGGCAGCGCGCAGGCCGCGCCGGCCCGCGCGGGCGACGTCCTGCGGGTCGACACGGTCGCCGCGCTGCGCGCGCTGAACACGAAACCGTATCCCGACGGCACCCAGGTCCTGGTCGCCGGCCACCACACCCCCGGCGACGGCGGCGGCATGGCCGTGCGCTGGCACAAGAAGTCCACCACCGCCCACAACGGCGGCACCGTCATCGCCCCCGACACCGAGCACCCCGGACCCGGCCGCTGGCACCAGCTCCACACCGGCACCCTCGACTTCCGCACCTTCGGCCACTTCGACGCGAAGAACCCCGCCGACGCCGCCCTCGACGCCATGATCGCCGACGACAGCGTCCACCGCATCGAGGCCCACACCGATCTCCTGTTCACCCGACGCCACCTCTTCGACCGCTCGAACATCGAACTCGACTTCGGCGGCCACCGCATACGCACCGAAGGCATCGAGAAGAACACCCACGACAACCCCTTCGGCGCCGTCCTCTCCTTCCGCGGCACCGTCACCGACACCACCGTCGAGCACACCCTGAGCGCGGCGATGCCGGACCTCTCGGACCTCTTCGAGGTCGGCGACTCCTCGAAGTTCGCGGTGGGCCAGTGGTGGGCCGTCGAGGTCAACGCCCTGGCCGGCAAGTACGAGAAGGAGATCCAGCGTCTCGTCCAGGTCACCCAGGTCGTCGACGGCACGCACATCCGGGTCAACTACCAGATCGGCTGGGACCTGGCCGCGGGCCGACGGCTCACCTGGACCCGGATCGAGCCCGTACGCAACGCGCACGTGCGCAACATGGTCTTCGAGGGCTGGGGCGACGACGAGATGTCCGGCTCGCACCCGGTCGCGTACGAGTACGCCGTCCGCTGCGACGTCTCCGGGATCGAGGCGATCGGCACCTTCTGGCCGGTGGTGATGCGCCGCTGGTGCACGTACTACCGCACCGAGCAGTGCTCGCTGACCAACCCGAAGTCCGTCACGTACGGCGGCGCCGGCTACCTCACCCAGCAGATCTACTGCCTGTACGGGCACGTCGAGGACTGCCACACCTCCAACGCCCGCCACCTGAACGACTTCACCGCCTCCGCGTACTGCTACGTGACCAACTGCCACGGCGACGGGGACGACGAGGGACCGTTCGTGACGCACGGTCAGTTCGAGCACGACCTCGTCTACACCGGCAACTCGGGTCTGATGACCTTCGCCAACTCCGGTGCGGCGTGGGGCGGCAGGGCCAAGCGGATCACGGTGCGCCGGCACGCCTGCTCCTGGTTCGTGGCCCGCGTCAAGATCACCGATCTGACCCTGGAAGACGTCCTGGTCATCGGGAAGAAGTCGCTGTCCGGCTCCGGAATGCTCTGGGTCAACGCCGACGGCGTACAGATGCGCGGCTGCACCGCCACCGGCCCGCTGATCGTGTCCCGGGCCTCGGACCTGTCCGCCCGCCCCAACGTGATCGCCGACTCCTCGTTCTCCTTCGCCGCGGGCGCGGAGATCACCCAGGCGAACGCGGCCGCCCCGATCACCCTCCAGCGCACCACGCTGAAGGGCGTCGACGGCGCGGTGTTCAACGGCACCGGGCCGCTCGTCCTGGACCAGTGCGTCCTGACCGGCTCCAAGGACGCCGCCCCGGTCTCGCTCAAGCACGCCGACATCACCGTCCTCGGCGGCGAACTCCGCGACACCGGGTTGAAGCTGGCCTCCGACAAGGACCAGCGGCTGCGGATCGACGGCACACGCCTGAACGGCACCAACAAGGACGGCGCCCTGCTGACCCGCACCGGCGCCGGACGGACCGTCGACTGGCAGCTCACCGGCCTCGACTCGACCGCGCCCAAGGGCACCGCCCACGTCCTGGTCACCGAGGGCCCCAACCGCTACCGGGCCACCGGCTCCACCTTCACCGGCGGCCGGCTCGAACTGCGGCCCGCGGCGTTCACCGGTGCCGGCAGCCATCTGCTGCACACCGGCTGCGTCGAGGACGGCACCGAGCGCACCGCGCTGCCGGACGAGGGCGACCGCATCTCCCACACCGCGGCCACGCTGCGCTTCTGACCACGTGAGGGCCTCTCGCCCGGATCATGCCGGGCTCGCGGGGGCTGGCACGCACGCGCGCACCAGACCCCGCTGCCTGACCCGGCCTGATCCACACGACAGGCCCTCCCCCACCGAGCACCAGGGATTCCCCGTGTCCACGCATACCCCGATCACCGGCCGGCCCGTCCGCGTCGCGCTCGTCGGCGCCGGCAACCGCGGTCTGACGTACGCCGAGTGGATCAAGGCGCACCCCGAGCGCGCCGAACTCGTCGCCGTCGCCGATCCCCGCCCCTCCGCGCGGGCCGCCGCCGGCGCCCCCGTCGAATTCGACGACTGGCGCCCGCTCGTCGAGAACCGGATCGCCGACGCCGTCGTCGTCGCCACCCAGGACCGCTTCCACGTGGAGCCGGTGCTGGCCCTGGCCGAGGCCGGCTACGCGATCCTCGCCGAGAAGCCGCTCGCCCCGACCGAGGAGGAGACCCGTCGGATCGTCGAGGGCGTGGAGCGGGCGGGCGTGCTGTTCGCGGTGTGCCACGTCATGCGGTACACCCCCTACACCGACCTGGTGAAGAAGGTCGTGGACTCCGGTGTACTCGGGCAGCTGGTCTCCATCGACCACCTGGAACCGGTCGGCTGGTGGCACTACGCCCACAGCTATGTGCGCGGCCCGTGGCGCAGCGAGAAGGACTCCTCCCCGATGCTGCTCGCCAAGTCCTGCCACGACCTGGACTGGATCACGTACGTCATGGGCGGCCGGATCGAGCAGGTCACCAGCTTCGGCGGGCTCAAGCACTTCCGGCCGGAGAACGCCCCGGCCGGGTCCGCCGAGCGGTGTCTCGACTGCGCGGTCGAGCCCGGGTGCCCGTACAGCGCGCCGAAGCTGTACCTTCCGACGCTGCGCGAGAAGGGCGCGGTCTGGCCGGTCACCCACGTCACCGAGGCGACCGACGAGGCCGGGCTGCTGCGGGCGCTGCGCGAGGGGCCGTACGGCGTCTGCGCGTACCGCGGCGACAACGACGTGGTCGACCACCAGGTCCTGGCCATGCGGCTGACGGGCGGGGTGACCGCCACCTTCCAGATGGTTGCCTTCACCGAGCAGACGCACCGGCAGACCCGGATCTTCGGCTCGCACGGCTGGCTGATCGGTGACGGCGAGCGGGTCACCGTGCAGGACTTCCGTACCGGCGAGTCCACCGTCCACGAACTGGGCGCGTCCGGGTCGAACGCGGCCGACGGGCACGGCGGCGGGGACGCCGCGCTCGTCGAGGCGTTCGTCACCGCCGTCGCCGACGGCGACGCCGGGGCCGTCCGCTCCGGTCCCGCCACCTCGCTCGGCAGTCATCTGGCGGCGTTCGCCGCCGAGCGCGCCCGGCACACCGGCACCGTCCAGACGGTGCCCGCCCGGTGACGTCCCACCGGACGTCGTCCCCTCTTCCCTCTTCCACCCTCACGTCCTCGGAGGACCCCCTCATGTCCCGTCTTCTCACCCGTCGTTCCAGAGTCCGCGCCGTCGCCGCCCCGGTCGTGGCCACCGCGCTCGCCGTCGGTGTGCTGGCCGGCTGTTCCAGCGGCGGCGACGACAACACCGTCACCATGTGGACCTACCCGGTCATCTTCGACGAGGCCAAGAACAAGGCGTACTGGGACGGCCTGATCAAGGCGTTCGAGAAGGAGCACGCGGGCGTCAAGGTCAAGGTGGAGACCTTCCCGTGGGCCAACCGCGACACCGCCCTGGCCACCGCGATCGCCTCCGGCAAGGGCCCGGACGCGGTCTACCTGGTCCCGGACCAGCTGCCGAAGTACGCCAAGAACATCGTCCCGGCCGATGAGTACATGCCGTCCGACGCCAAGTCCGACTACACCGACTTCGCGCTGTCGTCCGTCACGATCGACGGCAAGGCGCTCGCCACCCCGATCCTGACCAGCGCCAACCCGCTGATCTGCGACAAGCGGGTGTTCGACGCGATCGGCGAGAAGAAATACCCGACCACCTGGGCGGACCTGGAGGCGCTGGCCCCGAAGCTGAAGGCGAAGGGCTACTACGCCACCAGCCACAGCGGTGACACCCAGCAGACGCTGAACATGACCTTCTACCCGCTGCTGTGGCAGGCCGGCGGCGACATCTTCTCCAAGGACGGCAAGACCGTCACCTTCAACGACGCGGCCGGCGTCAAGGCGCTGACGTATCTGAAGAAGCTCGTCGACGGCGGCTACACCGACAAGGACATGATCACGACCACGCCCAAGCTGGAGCAGACCCCGATCGCCAAGGGCAAGGTCGCCTGCACCTGGCAGAACGTCCCGGCGGACGTCGAGCCGTTCTGGGGCAAGGAGAACATCGTCGTCCAGCCGCCGCTGAAGGACGTCAAGTCGGTCGGCTACGGCACGATCGGCGCCCTGTCGATGCTGAAGGGCGCCGACAAGAAGAACACCGGCGACTGGCTGAACTTCGTCGCCGAGTCGAAGAACGCGGCCGGTCTGCAGAAGGAGGCGGGCTACTTCCCGGCCCGGAAGTCCGGCGGCGACCTGTACCCGGGCGACGCGCTGCAGACGGCGGTCGGTGCCACGCTGCCGAGCATGACCGTGGGCCCGCTCCAGGACAAGTCCCGTGAGGTCCAGGGCGTGCTCGCGCCGGAGATCCAGGCCGCGCTGCTGGGCAAGAAGAGCCCGCAGGAGGCGCTGGACGCCGCGCAGAAGGCCGCGCAGGCGCTGCTCGGCCGCTGATACCGGGTGCGGGGCCGCATCCGGCCGCACCCGGATCCCGGCCCCGCATCCCACCGGGGCGGTCCCGTCCGCCCCCGCCCTTTCCCCCGCACCGCAAGGAGATCCCCGTGGCAGTCGTCGCGGAACCCACCCGCCGGGGCCGTCGCAGCGGGCCGCATGCACGCCGCGAGGCCAGGATCGGCCTGCTGTTCGTCCTCCCGTGCTTCCTGCTCTTCGTCGCCTTCCGGTTCGGTCCGGGCATCGCCGGTGTGCTGATGAGCTTCACCGACTACACCCTGACCGGCGGCGGCAGCTTCATCGGCCTGGAGAACTTCACCCGCCTGTGGGACGACCCGCTGTTCTGGCAGGCGCTGAAGGTCACCGTCCTGTACACCGTGCTCGCCGTGCCGGGCACGCTCATCGTGTCGGTGTCGCTGGCACTGATCACCCGTCGCGCGTTCCGCGGCTCGAAGTTCTTCCGGTCGGTGTTCTTCCTGCCGGTCGTCACCTCGCTGGTGCTGGCCGCCACCGTCTTCGTCTGGATCTTCTCGACCGGCGGCCCGTGGTCGACGCTGATGGGCCTGTTCGGGATGTCCGAGGGCTCCTGGCTCTCCGACGACGTGCTGGTGCTGCCCGCGCTCGCGATCGTCGGCATCTGGTCCCGCTTCGGGTACGGGATGCTGATCCTGCTGGCCCGGATGCAGGACATACCCCGGGAGCTGGAGGAGGCGGCGCTCACCGACGGCGCCGGTGCCTGGCAGCGGTTCCGGTACATCGTGCTGCCGCAGCTCAAGCCCGCCCTGTTCTTCCTCGCCGTGATCGAGACGACGGCCTCCTTCCAGGTCTTCGACGCGGTGTACACGATGACCGGCGGCGGCCCCGCCAACGCCAGCTACACGCTCGTCTTCCAGCTCTACGACGCGGGCTTCAAGTACTTCGACCTGGGCTACGCCTCCGCCATCGGTGTCGCGCTGTTCGCGCTGACCGTCGTGGTCGCGCTGCTCCAGCGGCTCGTGATCGGGAAGGACCAGTGACCATGACCGCAGCACCCGCAAAGACCGGGACCCCGCCCCCGGACACGGCTCCCGCGACGTCCGACCGGGCCGCGCGCCGGGCCGAACGCCGACTGCGCAAGCTCGCGGAGCGCGAGACCGTCCCGCACGGCATGCGTCCCACCCGGGCCGGCCGGATCGGCCGCGCCGCCTTGCTGACGGTGGCCGCGATCGTCACGGTCTTCCCGTTCTACGCGATGGTCGTGCTCTCGCTGAAGCCGTCCGCGGCGGTCGAGTTCCCCGGCAGCCTGCTGCCGTGGCCGCTGAGCGGCGAGGCGTACGACACCGTCATGAACGCCCAGGACGTGCCGCGCTGGCTGTTCAACACCCTGCTCTACTCGGTCGTCTCCGTCGTCTTCGTGCTGCTGCTCGCCTCGCTCGCCGGGTACGCCTTCGCCAAGAAGCGCTTCCCGGGCCGGGAGACGATGTTCTGGTCGTTCCTGTCGATGGTGATGGTCCCGTACCACGTCACGATGATCCCGACCTTCGCGATGATCGCGAAGCTGGGCGGCGTGGACACCTACTGGGGTCTGATCCTGCCGACGCTGGCCAACGCCCAGGCGGTCTTCCTGATGCGCCAGTTCATCCAGGGGCTGCCGGACGAACTCTTCGAGGCGGCCCGGCTCGACGGCTGCAACGAGTGGCAGATCTTCTACCGGATCGTGCTGCCGCTGCTCAAGCCGATCCTGGCCACGCTCGGGGTGTTCGTCTTCCTGTGGCACTGGAACGACTTCCTGTGGCCGCTGGTCATCGGGCAGTCCACCGACATGCGCACCCTCACCGTCGGCATCGCCTCGCTCCAGCAGCAGAACGTGCCGCTCAATGTGGTGCTCTCCGGCTCCGTCATCGCGTTCGTGCCCATCTTCGCCGCGTACATGGTGGGCCAGCGCTACTTCACCGAGGGCGTCACCGCGTCCGGAATCAAGGGATAACAACGAATGTTCACCGATGAAGCCGCTCTGGAGGAGCGGCTCTCCACCCCCTCCCCCGCGCTCGTCGCCGACCTGGGCCGACTCGAAGGCGATCTGCTGGTGCTCGGCGCCGGCGGCAAGATGGGCCCCAGCCTGTGCAGACTCGCCCGCCGGGCGCTGGACGCCGCGGGCCGTTCGGACGTGACCGTGTACGCGGTCTCCCGCTGGTCGGACCGGGCCGCCGCCGACGCGCTGGAGGCCACCGGGGTCTCCACCGTCGCCTTCGACCTGATGGACCCGGCCGCCGACCTCGCCACATTGCCCGACGCCGGAAACATCGTCTTCATGGTCGGCGCCAAGTTCGGCTCCGCCGGGGCGCCCTCGCACGCCTGGGCGGTGAACGCCGCCATGCCGGACCGGGTGGCGCGCCGCTGGTCGAACGCGCGGATCGCCGCGTTCTCCACCGGCAACGTGTACCCGCTGGTGCCCGTCTCCTCGGGCGGCTGCACCGAGAGCGACCCCGTCGGCCCGGTCGGCGAGTACGCCATGTCGTGCCTGGGCCGTGAGCGGATCTTCGGTCACGCGGCGCTGACCCGGGGCACCCGGGTCGCCAACATCCGCCTCAACTACGCGGTGGACCTGCGCTACGGCGTCCTCGCCGACATCGCCTACCGGGTGCACGCGGGCGAGCCCGTCGACGTGACGACCGGTCACGCGAACGTGGTGTGGCAGGGATACGCCAACGAGGTCGCCCTGCGCTCGCTGCTGCACGCCACCGGCGGCGAGCCGTTCACCCTCAACCTCACCGGCCCGGAGACCGCGTCGGTACGCCGTCTGGCCCGGTGGTTCGGCGAGGAGTTCGACCGGGAGCCGGTCCTGGAGGGCGAGGAGGCGCCCACCGCGCTGCTCTCCGACGCGAGCCGCTGCCACGCACTGTTCGGCTATCCGGACGTCACCCTGCGCACCCTGGTCGAGTGGCAGGCAGACTGGCTGCGCCGCGGGCTGCCGCTGTCCGGCAAGCCCACCAAGTTCCAGGTCCGTGACGGAAGGTTCTGATTCCCCATGTCTCCCACTCCCCCCGCCCAGTCCGCCCCCACCCGCTCCTCACCCGCCCTGGATGCTCTCGCCCACGGCGCGGTGATCCCCGCCCATCCGCTGGCCCTGCACGCGGACGGCTCCTTCGACGAGCGGCGGCAGCGGGCGCTGACCCGCTACTACCTCGCCTCGGGCGCGGGCGGGGTCGCCGTCGCCGTGCACACCACCCAGTTCGAGATCCGTGAACCGGAGGTCGGTCTGTTCCGGCCGGTCCTGGAGCTCGCCGCCGAGACGATCGACGCCGAGGCCGACCGTCCGTTCGTCAAGATCGCCGGGGCCTGCGGGTACACGACGCAGGCCGTCGCCGAGGCCGAGACCGCAGCCGAGTTCGGCTACGACGCGGTGCTGCTCAGCCCGGCCGTGCCCGGAGCGGACGAGAAGGGCCTGCTGGACCGGGCGCGGGCGGTCGGCGAGGTGCTGCCGGTGATCGGCTTCTACCTCCAGGACGCCGTCGGCGGACGCTACCTGTCGCCGGGCTTCTGGTCCGCCTTCACCGACCTGCCGAACACGGTCGCGGTGAAGATCGCCCCCTTCGACCGGTACCGCACCGCCGACGTCATCCAGGCCGTCGCCGCCGCCGACCGCGCCGACGAGGTGGCGCTGTACACGGGCAACGACGACGACATCATCGGCGACCTGCTCACCCCGTACGAGACGGTGCACGGCACCCGGCGCTGGTTCGCGGGCGGGCTGCTCGGGCAGTGGGCGGTGTGGACGCGTTCCGCGGTGACGCTCCTCGACGACGTGCGCAGGGCGCGCGCGGGCGACCACGAGGCGATGGTGCGCTGCCTGACCCGCCGCGCCGAGCTGACCGACGCCAACAGCGCGGTCTTCGACGTGCTCGGCGCGTTCCGGGGCTGCATCGCCGGCGTGCACGAAGTCCTCTACCGCCAGGGCCTGTTGGCGAACATCCGGTGCCTGGACCCGGCCGAGACGCTGTCCCCCGGGCAGGCCGAGGAGATCAGCAGGGTGGCCGCGGCCTACCCGTGGCTGACCGATGACGCCTTCGTCGCGGAGCACCTCGATGCCTGGCTGTCCTGACCCGGCGACCACCCGGCGCGATCGGGTGGTCGTCGCCGTACCGCCCCGGCTGCGCGCCCAGTTCTTCGCCACCGAGGTGTGGCGGGAGCTGGAGCGGGCGGCGGAGCTGACGGTCCTGGACGACCACGGGGACCGCGCGGCGGTCGCCGCCGCGCTGCCGGGTGCCCGCGCGCTGATCACCGCATGGGGCTCGCCGAAGGTGGACGCCGGGCTGCTGGCCTCGGCGGACCGGCTGGAGCTGGTGGCGCACACCGGTTCGGCGGTCGCCCCGTACGTCTCCGAGGACGTGTTCCGGCGGGGCATCGCGGTCACCCAGGCCGGGGACGCGATGGCCCGCCCGGTCGCCGAGGTGGCGCTCGCGTTCACGCTCGCGCTGCTGCACCGCGTCCACCGCTTCGACCACGCGCTGCGCGGCGGGGCCGCGTGGGCGGCGGCGAGCGAGGCACCGCCGCGGCACGAGATCCACGGCAGCGACATCGGGGTCATCGGCGCCTCGCGCACCGGCCGCGCCTACATCGCCCTGGTCCGGGCGATGGGGGCGCGGGTGAGCGTCACCGACCCGTACCTGTCCGAGGCGGACGCGGAGGCGCTCGGCGTGCGGTCCGTCCCGCTGGAGACGCTGATGTCGCGCAGCCGGATCGTGGCCGTGCACGCGCCGGTGACCGAGGAGACGCACCGGATGATCGGCGCGGCTCAGCTCGCGCTGATGCCGGACGGGGCGGGCCTGGTGAACACCTCCAGATCGTGGCTGGTCGACGAGGACGCGCTGCTGGCCGAGCTGTCGTCGGGCCGGCTGGACGCGGCGATCGACGTCTTCGACGCCGAGCCGCTGCCCGTGGACCACCCGCTGCGCTCCCTGCCGAACGTCCTGCTCACCCCGCACCAGGCGGCGGGCACCGTCGAGTGCCGTCGGCGGCTCGGCGCGAGCGCCGTCGACGAGGTGCTGCGCCTGCTCGCCGGACGTCCCCCGGCGCACGCCGTCACCGTCGACGCCCTCGCCCGCCTGCACTGAGCCGCCCGCGAGAGCCCCGACACCCCTACCCCTTGAGAGAGTTCCTCCCCATGCGACTGATGCGCATCGGCGAGCCCGGCCACGAGCGCCCGGTCCTCGTCTGTCCAGAAGGCCGTCACTACGACCTGTCCGGCATCACCGACGACATCGACGGCGCGTTCCTCGCCGCACTCGCGGACAACCCGCACCTGGTCCCCGCCGAGCCCATGCTCCCCGAGGTCGACATCACCGGCGAGCGGATCGGCGCCCCCGTGGCCCGTCCCTCCGCGCTGCTGTGCATCGGCCAGAACTACGCGGCGCACGCGGCGGAGTCCGGGAGCGAGCCGCCAGAGCAGCCGATCCTGTTCTACAAGTCGCCGAACACGGTCGTCGGCCCGTACGACGACGTGCTGATCCCGCGCGGTTCGAAGAAGACCGACTGGGAGGTGGAGCTGGCCGTCGTCATCGGCCGCCGCGCCTCGTACCTGGACTCCCCCGCCGACGCCGCCGCGCACATCGCGGGCTACGCCGTCAGCAACGACGTGTCCGAACGCGCCTTCCAGCTGGAGGAGTCGGGCGGTCAGTGGTCCAAGGGCAAGAGCTGCGCCACGTTCAACCCGCTGGGCCCGGTGCTGGTGACGGCCGACGAGGTCGGGGACCCGCAGCGGCTGCGGCTGCGCAGCTTCGTCAACGGCGAGCCGCGGCAGGACTCCAGCACCGCGGACATGATCTTCAGCGTGGCGCATCTGGTGCACCACCTGTCGCAGTACCTGGTGCTGGAGCCCGGTGACATCGTCAACACCGGGACCCCGGAGGGTGTGGCGCTGTCCGGCCGCTTCCCCTACCTGGGACCGGACGACGTGATGGAGGTCGAGATCTCGGGCCTGGGACGCCAGCGCAGCGTCTGCCGGCCCGCCTGACACGGTCCGGACCGGGGGGGGGGGGGGGGCGCCCCCCCCCCGGGCGGGGGGCCCCCCCCCGCCCCCGCCCCCCCCCCCCCCCCCCCCCCCCCCCCCCCCCCCCGCCCTGGCCGCGGAACCCGGGGAGTTATCCGCACGGTACTGGCCGTCCAGGCGGTCGAGCCGTTCACGCGACCCCGGCCGTC
>NZ_JBIDBS010000028.1:0-97146 GCF_043204165.1 Streptomyces sp. NPDC047982
AACGGAGAACTCCGGGCGGGCAGTCGGCGATGAAACAGGAAGTCTCACGGCGCGAGCCGTAAGAATCTCCCTCCTTCAGGAGGGAGAGCGTCAAGGCTGCCAGGGAACCATGCCGGGCACCCCGCGCCCAAGCCGGTCCCGCCCTCGCCCGGAGCGTACGGTCCCGCCCCGTGCCGGCGGGCGTATGTCCGCTCCCGCTCAGGTCGTACCGCTTCCGCTCAGGCCGTACGACGCGCGCCCGGGCCACAGGCCCCCCGACCCGGGCCGTACCGACCGCCTCGCCCGGGCCGGGCCTACGGCCCGCCCCGTTCCGTCGTGCGGGTCCTGACCACCACCGGCGCCGTCGAGCGCGGCAGCAGATCGGCCGGCTGTTCCGGACGGATCACCTCCACCTCGACTCCCTCGCCGAAGCGGTACGGGCGGTGCGCCAGGACCTCCGCGAGATGGCGGCGGATCCGGGAGATCTCCGCCCGTACCGTCACCGTCCGCGTCGCGTCGCCGAAGATGTCCTCCGCCAGCTCGGACGCCGTACGCCCCTCGCGGTGCAACGCCAGCGCGTACAGCAGCTCCGCGTGGCGCGGCGACAGCCGCTGCGTCCAGGTGTCCACGACGCCCGCCACGCTGACCGAGAGCCCGTGCGGCCTGCTCAGGTCCAGTACCACCCGTCGGCGCGGCCCGTCCCCCGGCCCTTCCGTCACCCGCACGAGCCAGCCACCGGGCAGCGGCTCCGCCTCGCACATACCGAGCGACGGCAGCCAGACCCGCCCCGGCCGCATCGACTTCGGCAGCGGCAGCCGCTCGACCGGAGGCATCCCGGTCACCGCCGCCAGCCACCCGTGGGTGTCCACCGCCACGGCCCGGCCGCCCAGCCGGCACAGCAGCGGCGCCGCCACCGAGCGCAGCCGGTCGATCGCCCGCAGATGCCGGTTCCTGAGCTCGCTCTCGGCCAGCCTGGCCACCGAACCGACCAGGGCCAGCGAGGTCGGATGGAAGCTGGACGCCGGGCCGCTCATGTCGACGATCCCCATCAGCCGACCGTCCCTCGGATCACGGACCGGGGCCGCCGCGCACGTCCAGTTGCGCAGGCGGCGCACGAAGTGCTCCGAGGAATGGACCTGGACCGGTGCGCGCGAGACGAGCGCCGTACCGATCGCGTTCGTCCCCGTGCTCTCCTCCGCCCAGGCGGCGCCCTCCGCCAGACAGATTCCGTCCGCCCGGCGCAGCACTTCCGTGTTGCCCCGGCGCCACAGCACCCGGCCCTCCATGTCGGTGACCACCACGATCTGCTGGGCGGCGTCCGCGAGCGACCCCAGGCTCTCGTTCAGCAGCGGCATCACCTCGTTCAGCGCCGACGTCCGGCGCCTGCGCTCGACCTCGTCCATCTCCAGCAGCACGCTCTCCGTGGACTGGTCCGGATCGAGACCTCTGCGCAGCATCCGGTCCCACGAGGCGCCGATCTCGGCGCGGAGCGCGGCCGACGGGCGGTCGTCCCCGGAGATCGTCTCGCCGGACCGGCGGATGCGGCGCGGAGCACGGGGCGGCCGCAAGGCCGCCGACCGCGTCACCTCGGCAGGACCAGTCTCCACTCTCATTCCCCCAGTCGCCAGGGCCGACCCGATGGCCCGCCGGCCCATCCTGCCCCGACCGGGCCCCGAGAGGCGTACTCCACACAATGGTTGCAACCCTTTGCAACTCTGGCGAGAGGGTGCGGGTCCGTACGAGAGTGACGGAACACTGTGCGGCGGCGCCTGTGCGCCGCCGATCGGTGTGCACAGCATGGGGGGTGGTGCCGTGTCGGCGCAGCACCACCCCCCGTCGCTGCGCCCGCACGCATCACCCCTTGCGCGTACCCGGACCGGACCGGACCGGACGCCCGCGCCCGCACGTATCAGCCCCGTCGCCGGGGCAGCCGCGTACGACCTCCGTCGCCCCCCGCCCCGGCGGTCACCGCTCGACCGGCCGGGCCCGTTCCACCACCGCGGCCAGATCGAGAGTGTGCGGCAGCGTTCCGAACGCCGCGCCCCGGTCAGCGCCCAGCCGGGACGCACAGTACGCGTCGGCGACCTCCGGCGGCGCCCAGCGCACCAGCAGCGACCCCTGGAGCACCGTCGCCATCCGCTCCACCAGCCGACGGGCCCGCGCCTCGATCCCCTCCAGGTCGGCCAGCTCCGTCAGCATGTCCCTGATCGCCCCGTCCAGCCGGTGATCCGCGCCGCGCGCCCGGCCGACCTCCTGGAGGAACGCGTTCAGCGCCGACGGCTCGCGCCGCAGCGCCCGCAGCACATCGAGCGCCTGGACGTTCCCCGAGCCCTCCCAGATCGAGTTGAGCGGCGCCTCCCGCAGCAGCCGGGGCATCCCGGACTCCTCCACGTACCCGTTGCCACCCAGACACTCCAGCGCCTCGGCCACCATCGGCGTGCACCGCTTCGTCACCCAGTACTTCGCCGCGGGCACGGCGATCCGCAGGAACGCCCGCTCGTCCTCGGTGTCCGCGTCGTACGCGGCGGCCAGGCGCAGCGCCAGCACCGTCGCCGCCTCCGATTCCAGCGCCAGATCGGCCAGCACGTTGCGCATCAGCGGCTTCTCGATCAGCGGCCCGCCGAACGCGCGGCGGTACGCACAGTGGTGGATCGCCTGCGCCGCCGCCTGCCGCATCAGCGCCGCCGAACCGGTCACGCAGTCCAGCCGGGTCGCCGCCACCATCCCCATGATGGTGTGCACCCCCTGCCCCTCCTCGCCGACCCGGCGCGCCCACGTCCCGTCGAACTCGACCTCGGCCGACGCGTTCGACCGGTTGCCCAGCTTGTCCTTCAGCCGCTGGATCGCGAACGGGTTGCGGCTGCCGTCGGGCAGCACCCGGGGCAGCAGGAAGCACGTCAGGCCGCCCGGCGCCTGCGCCAGCACCAGGAAGGCGTCGGACATCGGCGCCGAGCAGAACCACTTGTGTCCGGTGAGCAGATACGCGCCCGCCTCGGACAGGGGCTGCGCCCGGGTCGTGTTGGAGCGCACATCCGTGCCGCCCTGCTTCTCCGTCATGCCCATCCCGAAGAGCACCCCGGCCTTCTCCCCGGGCGGCCGCAGCCCCTCCTCGTACACCGGCGACGTCAGCAGCGGCTCCCACTCCCGGGCCAGCGCCGGATCGGTGCGCAGCGCGGGAACCGCCGCGTGCGTCATCGACAGGGGACAGCCGTGGCCCGCCTCGGCCTGCGTCCACACCAGGAAGCCGGCCGCCCGCCGCACATGACCGCCGGGCCTGCCCCACGCGTCGGTCAGACCGGCGCCGACCGCGTGCCCCAGCAGCCGGTGCCAGGCCGGGTGGAACTCCACCTCGTCGACACGATTGCCGTACCGGTCGTGGGAGCGCAGAACCGGCGGATTCCCGTTCGCCTGCGTGCCCCACGCCTGCGCCTGCGCGGAACCCGCGGCCCTGCCCAGCTCGCCGAGTTCGGCCAGGGCCGCGGCGGACGGTTCGGGCGGCAGATGCCGCCGTACCGCCTCGGTCAGCGCGAGATCCGCCGCGAAGACGTCATAGCCGGCCAGCGGCGGTACCTGATTGGACACGGTGTGGGTGATGGGTGCCATGCCGCTACGGTAAAGACGTGCAGGCAGCGAATGAAACAGCTGAACGGCCGGCGGGGCGGCTCCACCGGGTCCGAGCCCTCTACCGCAACGTGTCCAAGCGGCAGATGGTCTGGCACCTGCTCAAGGACACGGTCAACTCGTGCATGGAGTACCGGATCCTGGGACTCGCGGCGGAGGCGGCGTTCTTCACCCTGCTCTCCCTGCCCCCGCTGCTCCTCGGCCTGATCGGACTGCTCGGCTACGTCGACGAGTGGACCAGCACCACGACGGTCGCCTCGATCGAGCGCAACATCCTCAACGCCGCGCACACGGTGCTCAGTGAGCGGGGCGTGAACGAATTCGCCAAGCCGCTGCTGGCGGACGTCACCACCGGCGCCCGGCCCGACGTCATCTCGATCGGCTTCGCGATCGCGCTCTGGTCCGGCTCCCGCGCGGTCAACGTCTTCATCGACACGATCACGGTGATGTACGGCCTCGACGGCCAGCGCGGCATCGTCAAGACCCGGCTGCTCGCCTTCCTGCTCTACGTGATCGCGCTGCTGCTGGGTGCCGTCGTGCTGCCGCTGCTCGTGGTCGGCCCGGACCGGGTCGTGGAACTGGTGCCGTGGGGCACCGAACTCATAAGCATCCTGTACTGGCCCCTGGTGGTCCTGCTGTCGATCGCCTTCCTCACGACGCTCTACCACGTGTCCGTGCCGGTCCGCTCGCCGTGGAAGGAGGACGTGCCGGGCGCGCTGGTCGCGTTCGTGATGTGGGTGCTCGGCAGCTTCCTGCTGCGGATCTACCTCACCGGCACGGTCGAGGGACCCACGATCTACGGGTCACTGGCGGCGCCGATCGCGGTCCTGCTGTGGATCGGCGTCTCCGCGTTCGCGGTACTGGTCGGGGCGGCGGTCAACGCCGCCATCGACCGGGTGTGGCCCTCGCTGGCGACGGCCGCCGCGCGCGCGGCCAACGACCGCCTCCGGGCGGCCCAGGCGGCGGAACTGGTCGCACGGGCGCGGGCGGAGAGCCGGGGCGGGGAGGGGGCCGACGACGAGGAGGACGTCGACTGCGTCTTCATGCCGTCCGAGTTCCCGGAACGCTGGTCACGGTTCCTGCCACCCCAGGACGTGAAGTCCCGGCTGCAACCGAGCCGCGACAAGGAGCCGGACCAGCCGGCCGGACCGATCGAGGGCTGAGGCGGGCCACCGCCCCCTCGCGCCGCCCCTTCGGGAAGGCCGCGGCGCGCAGGACGTCGTACGGAGGCGAGGACGTTGTACGAGGAAAGGGCGTCGCGGTTCGACGGCGCGACACTCTGGACCCTGCGCGTGCCGCAGGGCTCCATGCATCCGGTGCTGCCCGACGGATGCATGGACCTGCTCTGGATCGGCGGTCGGCTGCTCGTCGCGGGCCCCGACACCCACGCCCAGGCACCCGACACCGGGGCGGGCGGCCGGTACACCGGAATCCGCTTCGCGCCCGGCACGGCCCCCGCGCTCCTCGGCGTCCCGGCCCACGAACTGCGCGACCGCCGGGTCGGCCTCGCGGACCTGTGGCCGGGCGCGCTGGTCCGCGAGCTCACCGAGCGCGTGGCCGAAGCCCCCGATCCGGCCGCCGCGCTGGAGGCGATCGCTCTGCGCCGGGCCGTCGGCACCGCGCCCCCGGATCCCCTCATGCGATCCGTCGCGGCGCACCTGGGCGAGGGCCGGTCCGTCGCGGACACCGCGCGGGCCGCCGGACTCGGCGCCCGCCGGCTGCACCGCCGATCACTCGCGGCCTTCGGCTACGGACCCAAGACACTCGCGCGGATCCTGCGGCTGCGGCGCGCCCTCGCCCTCGTCCGCTCCGGGACCCCCTACGCCGAGGCGGCGGTCGTCGCCGGCTGCACCGACCAGGCCCACCTCGCACGGGAGATGCGCGACCTGACCGGCACGACCCTGACCGCCCACCTCGCCCGGGCGTGAGGGACGACCGGCGCCCCGCCGCCCGCCCCGCCCGGTCTCAGCCGCGGTCGGCGAACAACGACACCGCGCAGCCGTCCGGGTCGAGGACCATCGCGTACCGCTGACCCCACACCGCGTCCCACGGCTTCAGATGCCCCTGGTACCCGGCGCCCGTCAGGTCCTCGTACACCGCGTCCACCTCGGCCGCGCCGTCGCAGCGAAAGGCGAGCCCGAGGCGTTCCCCGCCGCGAGGCGCCGTCCATCCGGGATCGAACGACCGGATGACGTCCTCGGTGTCCCACAACAGGCGCCGCCCGCCCGGGAGCGTCACTTCGACATGGGGTGCGCAATCCGCGTCGGCGGGGATGTCGAGCCCGAGCCGGCGGTAGAAGGCGAGCGATGCGGCCAGATCCGCGGCGATGATGCCGATCGCGTCCATACGTGGAGTCATGCCCCCGACCGTAGACCGGGGCGCCGCACCCGGTCTTGTACGAATCGGACACGGCCCGGGCCCGGCGGAACCCGCCGCGCCCGGGCCGGCGTGGAGCCACCGGGGCCGGTGGCCTCCACGCCTGGCTACGGGGCGTTGGAACCTTCCCCGTGATCCGCACCGTCCCCGCGGTCGGCGCCGGCCACGCAGTCGGCGGGCGACGTCCCCGGCTCCGCCAGCGCGAGACCGAGCTGGGCGCGCTCGGTGACCCAGCGGCTCGGACGGTGGCGCGGGTCGCCCGTCGTGCGGTGCAGCGCCCGGTGCAGTTCGAGCATCCGGACGGCACCGATCCGGTCGCCCCAGGCCAGTGGGCCGACGGGGTAGCCGAGCCCGGCCGTGACGGCCAGGTCGATGTCGGCGGGTGAGGCGATGGCGCGTTCCGCGATCGACGACGCCACCGACACGATCGAGGCGAGCAGCCGCTGCGCCACTGTGCCCGCCGTGTCCCGCACCACCGAGACCGCGTACGGGCCGCCGCCGTCGCCCGCCCGGGCCAGCACCGCCCGGGCGTCCCGTGCGGCGGCCGGATCCGACGCCGGGGTCACGGCCAGCACCCGGCGCCGCCCGGTCGCGGGCAACGGGTCGACACCGAAGGCGCGGGTCGCGGGCAGCCCGTGCTCCGCGACGGCCGAGGCCACCGACGTACCCCACACCGGAACCAGCACGACCGCCCGGGACGTCGGCCCGGTGCCCGTCTCGACGGCGGCGCCCGCAGCCGTCAGCACCTCGCGCAGCGCCGCCGCGTCGCCGTTCCGGGGACCGGCGCCGTGGACGAACACGGGACGCTCCGCGTCGCCCGTGACCGGCGGTTCGGGGGCCGGGGCGGGGGCGTCGGGGCCGTACGCGAACCAGCCGCGCCCGGTCTTGCGGCCGTGCAGCCCGGCGGCCACCCGGTTCGGGGTGAGGTAGGAGGGGCGGAGCCGGTCCGCGTACCGGAACCCCTGCCAGATCGAGTCGATCACCGCGGCCGTCACGTCCAGACCGGTGAGGTCCATCAGCTCGAAGGGGCCCATGCGCAGGCCGAGCACGTCACGGGCGATCCGGTCGATGTCGGCCGGCGGCGCGACCGACTCCTCCAGCAGCGCGAGGGCCTCCGTCACCAGGCCGCGACCGGCGTGATTGACGAGGAAGCCGGGAGTGTCGGCCACGGTGACGGCACGGTGCCCGCAGCCCTCGACGAACGCGGTGAGGGCGGGCGGGATCTCCGGGCGGGTGGCGGCGCCCGGCACGATCTCGACAATCCGCATCAGCGGCACCGGGTTGAAGAAGTGCAGCCCGGCCAGCCGGGCCGGGTCCTTCAGCGTGGCGGCGATGCGGGTGACCGACAGGGAGGAGGTGTTGGTCGTGAAGACGGCCGTCGCGGGCAGCACCTGTTCGAGCCGGCCGAAGACCTCGGTCTTGGTGCCGAGATCCTCCCGGACGGCCTCGACGACCAGTTCGACATCGGGGCCCGGTGCCCACGGCTCGTCCAGCGGGACCAGCCGGTCCAGGGCGGCTGCGGACTCCTCGGCGGACAACCGGCCCTTCTCCACGGCCCGTTCGAGCATGGACCGTACGAAGTCCACGGCGGCCGTCACCGCTTCCGTACGCGCGTCGCACAACTCGACGGTGTGTCCTGCGGTCGCCGCCCACTGGGCGATGCCGCGGCCCATGGCCCCGGCGCCGACGATCCTGATGCGCATGGCGGTTGAGGTCCTCTCGGGGTGACATGTGATCCGACCCAGCGACGATAGACGCGATCGCGGCGCCCGGTCCGGCTGCCGGACGATCCCGTGACATCGTCCTGCCCCACCGGCTTCCCGAGGATCACGGGCTATTGATCGCCGTTGCCCACGAAATTAGAGTCGCGTCGGACTACCGGCCGGTGAACCGGGACGGAGGGACCCGCCCGTCGGGAAGGGCGCCCGCCCACCCGGCCGCACGATCTTCACCACCGAAAGGTCACGCCGTGCCCGACCAGCAGCCCGATGTCGTCATCTGCGAACCGCTGCGCACCCCCATCGGACGTTTCGGGGGAGTGTTCGCCCGGCAGACCCCGGCGGCCCTCGCCGCACGCGTCGTCACGGAGCTCGTCGCCCGCACCGGGATCGACCCGGAGGCGGTCGACGAGGTGATCCTCGGACACGCCTACCCCTCCGCCGAGGCCCCCGCCATCGGCCGGGTCGTCGCGCTCGACGCCGGACTGCCCGCGACGGTCACCGGCACCCAGATCGACCGCCGTTGCGGCTCCGGGCTCCAGGCCGTCCTCGATGCGGCGATGCAGATCCGGGCCGGCTTCAGCGAGGTCGTCGTCGCGGGCGGCGTCGACGTGATGAGCGCCGCCCCCTACTACACGCACGAGGGCCGCTGGGGCATCAAGGGACCCGGCCTCCAACTCCACGACGCGCTGGCCCGGGGCAGGGTCACCGCGGGCGGCGTCCACCACCCCGTACCGGGCGGCATGATCGAGACCGCGGAGAACCTGCGCCGCGCGTACGGCATCGGCCGAGCCGACCAGGACGCCCTCGCCCTGCGCTCGCAGCAGCGGGCCGCCCGGGCGGCGGCGGAGGGACGGTACGACGCCGAGATCGTCCCCGTGACCGTGCGGACCCGCAAGGGCGAGACGGTCGTCACCTCCGACGAGCATCCCCGCCCCGACACCACCGCCGAACAACTCGCCGCGCTGCGACCGGTCATGGCCGCGTCCGACCCCGAAGCCACCGTGACCGCGGGCAACGCCAGCGGTCAGAACGACGCGGCTGCCGCGTGCCTGGTGACCAGTGCCGCCACCGCCGAACGGCTCGGCCTCACCCCGCTGGTCCGGCTCGTCTCCTTCGCCCGCGCCGGGGTGCCCGCCGCGACCATGGGCCTGGGTCCCGTGCCCGCGACCCGGGCCGCCCTCGACCGCGCCGGACTGACGCTCGGCGACCTCGACCTGATCGAGATCAACGAAGCGTTCGCCGCCCAGGTGCTCGCATGCACCCGTGAGCTGGGGCTCGGCGAGACCGATCACGAGCAGCGGATCAACGTCGACGGCTCCGGCATCTCGCTCGGCCACCCGGTCGGCGCGACCGGCGCCCGCATCCTCGCCACCCTGGCCCGCGAACTGCAACGCCGGGAGGCCCGCTACGGCCTGGAGACCATGTGCATCGGCGGCGGACAGGGCCTCGCCGCGGTCTTCGAGCGCATCCGTTCCTGAGGCGCCGGCGTGCGGTGAACTCCCCCGACCCTCCGCCTCGCGGCCTTCCCGCTCGTCGGGCCACGCCACCAAGGCGTCGGGTCATCTGATGTCCCGCCTCGGGCATGGAAAAGGTCCGTCGGTGCAGCCCCGGCTGCACCGACGGACCCGTCCGCTACGTGCCTGACGGCTGTCGGCTGTGCGCGTCAGCCTTTCGAGGCGCGGGTGCGGCGCACCAGCAGGGCGCCACCGAGCACCATCGCGGCGCTCGCACCGCCGGCCAGACCCAGGTTGGTGTCAGAGCCGGTGCGCGCCAGCTGCGGCTTGTGGTGGTGCTGCCAGTGCGGCTTGTGGTGGACCGGCTTGTGCTGCCAGTGGTGGGTGGGGGGCTTGGGCGGGTTGTGGTGGTGTCCCGGAGGGCAGTCGTGGTGGTGGTGATGATGGTGGTGGTGGACGACCGGCGGCTTGTGCGGCTGGTGGGCCGGGGGCTTGTGCGGCGTGTCCACGGGGGGTTTGTGCGGCGTGTCCACGGGGGGTTTGTGCGGCGTGTCCACGGGCGGCTTGTGCGGCGTGTCCACGGGCGGGTCGACCGGCGTCGTCACATTCCCCGACTCGTTCCCGCACTCGTTGCCGACCGCGGGGCTGAGCACGCCGCCGACGTCGACCGTGTTGCCGCACACGTTGATCGGAACGTCCACCGGGGCCTGGACGCTGTTGCCGGAGAGCACACCGGCGGAGCCGGCCGTGACGCCCTCGGCGCTCGCGCGCTGGCCGGCCGTTCCGCTTTCCTGGCCGCCCTCGCTCTGGCACTCGTTTCCGAATGCCGGGTTCAGCAGGCCGATCGCATTGACCGTGTTGCCGCACAGGCCGACGGGAGCGTGCACAGGCGCCTGCACGGCGTTGCCCGAGCCGACGCCCGGTGAACCGACGGCGGAGGCTTCGACGGAGGCGTCCGCGAACGCGTTCCCGCCGGTGGCGGCCAGGATGCCTGACGCCGCCGCCATCACGAGCACGCTTTTGCTCAAGGATTTTCGCATGGGTTGCTCTTTCTTAGGACATGTCGCGCGAGCGTGGGGGCTCGCGGCTCGTTCATCAGGCGGTGCGACTTTCGCCGGGGGCGAGGCCCCTGGCTTCCTCGATGCGTGGGCCTTTCGATGATGGTCACCGCGGAGCGGGGAGAACGCGTCGCAGCGTTCTTCACGGTTCTTCACGCGGTGAATCCACCTCCTGCCGGGAGCACGCCAGGGCCGCACGCCTGGTGATACCCATAACGAGGAGGAATTGTCGAGGAAACTCGCATTTCATGGAATTTTTGTGACCACCCGAACGGATTACATGTCAGGTGACCGTCAATGGCTGTCCTCGCTCTTCGTGTGCGCTCAACCAGCGGTGAAAAAAGGCGAGTTGACGCACTGAAGGAATTGAACGGTGAAGGGGTGCTTCTGCGGCACTGCTTGCGCACTTTCGCACTGCTGTCCGCGTGTCTTTGGCGTTCGAGTGAATGGAAAGAACCAAGAATCCGTCCACGAGTTGGGCAGGAAGCTCCGGTGCGGGGCATCCGGTACGAGAAGGGTTAATCGTGATCAAGAAGGTTCTGGCCACGGGCGCCGTGGCCGCCTCCATCCTCGGTCTCGGCGCGACGCAGGCCATGGCGGTCGGTGACGACGGCGGTACGGCCTCGGTCAATGGCAACGGAGCCTTGCAGTGGTTCGGTACCGCGGTGACCCGCGGCGACGGCAGCCCGCAGGTCGGCCTGGTCCAGGGCAGCCTGAACAAGCCGTGCGTCGGTCTGCCGCTCAAGGCCAACGCGGGCTCGCCCGCCGGTCTGGTCCCGGTCGCGGTCCAGGAAACCAGCGTGCTGTCCTCGTCGCAGAACCAGCTGTGCACCGAGAACTCGACACAGGACAAGGGCGACGAGCCGCTGTCGCACATCCTGAGCGACATCCCGGTGCTCTCGGGCAACGGCGCCGGCAACGGCTGATCCGGCCAACCGCAGTGACAGGGCCCGGGCCGTCGGCGTTCCTCCTCCGCGCGGTCCGGGCCTGCTGCTGCTCGTTCCAGCGCCGTCCCATCCGTTCGTTCCGGTGGCGGCGTGCGGAACGCCCGATGGCGCCATCCGTACGGTCGACCGAATGGCGGCGCATCGGATGCTCATTCGTTCGGGCGATTTTCGAGACCTTTCTGTTTGAAGGGTTTCGCCCACGGTCCTACATCGTTACGCATCGCGGTGACGGAGTCACGAGTGATCAGGGCCGCGCTCGCGCGGCACGACAGCAGTGGCCGCACCGGACTCCGTCGAAGAAAGGGAAAGAGGTGAAGTACACCAAATTCTGCATCCACCGCTGACCTTCGGTCGGCCGGGACGAACGTCCGTGACGCAAAGGCCCCGGAGTGCATCCCACTGCGTTCCGGGGCCCTCTCCTTTCCTTTTCTGGTGGCCGAACCGGTTGCCGCCCGAGGGCTGTCCCGTCATCCGTGGTGGATCAGTGTGCGGCATCGGATGTGTTGCCTCGCAAGGCGGAGGTGCATCCGTATAGCGGATGTATGTGACACCGCTCCCTCTCCGGCTGCCAATGGTGGGTGAGGCCGTCAGAAATCCGGTCCTTTCCAGTTGCCCTGTCGCAATCGCCTCGTTACCCAGGAGGAAAGCGGTTGAAGTCACAGCCAAAGAGGCTGGTACGGGCGCGGGTGCGCGACCGAAGTGACGCCGCTGCAGAAGGGAACCCGAAAATGAAGTACGTGAAGTCCGCTGCGTTCGTCGCCGGTTCCGTGGTCGCTCTGGGTACGGCTGCTCCCGCCTTCGCCGTCACCGACGCCACGTCCCCCCACTTCAGCCTCGACGGCGGCATCAACCAGGTGTCGGCCAGTGCGCCGCAGGCCGTCGACCCGATTGTCGACACGTTGGGCGGCGCCGCAGAATCGATGCACAAGAACGGCACCGTCACCGAGCTGGCCGGCCGGGCCACCGGCGTGGTCAAGGATGCGGCCCCTCTGCTTGGGGGTCTTCCGGTCGGCGGTTGATCCGGTGCATCGGGTCTCCTTCGGCACCGTCGGGCACGTCGAACAGACTGTTCGAGGGAGAGTCGTTCGAGTGAAACGCCACAACCATCCTCTTCACCGTGAGTTGATCAGGGCGCTCCGGTCAGGTGAGCAAGTCAAGAAGAATCAGAAGGGCTGTTTCGTGATCAAGAAGATGATGGCTTCGGCAGTCGTCGCCGCTTCCATCGCCGGTATCTCCGCCGCGATGGTCCCGCAGGCCATGGCTGTGGGGAATGACGGCGGTACGGCCTCGGTCAACGGCAACGGGGCCGTCCAGTCGTACGGCAACTCCGCCACCCACGGCGACTGGAGTCCGCAGTTCGCGCTCATCCAGGGCTCGCTCAACAAGCCCTGCATCGCCCTTCCGGCCAAGGCCAACGCCGGTTCGCTCGCCGGTGCCGTCCAGGACATCAACGTCCTCGCGTCGTCGCAGAACCAGCAGTGCACGGAGAACTCGACACAGAACAAGGGCGACGAGGCGCTGTCGCACCTCCTGAGCAACGTCCCGGTCCTCTCCGGCAACGGCGTCGGCAACAACTAGTGCCCCTCCCGGCAACGTTCGCCCCGTCGCGTCGTCCCGCACGCACGCTCGCGGCGCCCGACAACGTGGCGAGCCGCCGTGCCGGGCGTCGCGGGCCGGACGGGACTTTCGAAACACCTAGGGCCGTAGGGCTCCGGAACCACAAGGCTCAAGCCCCCCGATATCCGTTCCTGACGCTTCCCATGCGTACGGCCCGGTGCCGCGTGTGGCTTTGAGTCGCCTGCCCGTAGTGTGCGAAACCCGTGGGGTCGACGCATCCAGGCCGCAGCCGTTCTTCGGCGGGCCGGAGGTGTCGGCCCCATGTCGTGCGTCCGGGACCTCGACGACCCTCGAACGGGCGGGCGGACTGGTCCGGTTGCCGTAGCCGCGGCGGACGTCGTCCGACTAAGCGGGTAGGGACCCGGACATGGAACAGTACGACAGTCAACGTCCCCACGGCGGCCAGAGGCACGCGCAGGACGCCACACCCATCTACGACCGGTTGCTCGCCGAATGGCGGGCGGCCCGCGGCGGTTCGGAGCCGGTGCAGCCCGGGTGGCGGACGCGGCCCCGCGCGGGGTGCCGCGTTCCCGCCGCCCGTACCCCCGAGGAACCACCGACGGGCGAGCTGTGAGGCCCGAACTCACGTAGGATGGATCCCCTTTGGGTGTTCATGCGGAACCGCCGCTCCCGTAGCGGGTCGATCAGTGCGTTCGACGACGGGACGCTCCGAAAGGTGAAGCGTGATGAAGAAGATGATGGCCGGCGCAGCCGTGGCCGTGTCCCTCATGGGCCTGTCTGCCGCGGTTGCCCCTGCGGCCGTGGCGGTCGGCAATGACGAGGGCACCACGTCGGTGGGCGGCAATGGCGCCACGGATGCGTTCGGCAACGCCGTGCCCCGCGGTGACTGGAGCCGCCAGACGCAGCTTGCCCAGGGCTCGCTGAACAACCTCTGCCTCGGTGTGCCGGTGAAGGCCGACGCCGGTTCGCTCGCCGGCGTGCCCGTACCGGTCGCGGCCCACGGCGTCGACGCGCTGTCCTCGCCGCAGGACCAGCAGTGCATCGGCAACTCCACCGAGGGCAAGGGAGACGAGCCGCTGTCGCAGACCCCGAGCAACATCCCGGTTCTCGCCGGCAACGGTGTCGCCAACAACTGACGCCCCGGGCTCCGCTCATGACGATGCCCACCGCTCCACGGGGGCGGTGGGCATCTCGCACGCAGGGGTGGTTCAGCCGAGGCTCCGTACCGGAAGGACGCAGTGGGCCGAGGTCATGATGACGTCCGGATCCCCCGCGAACGACCGCAGCACGTCCTCGCCGACCGGCCGGCCCGGCGCCCCCTGGGGCCACGGGCGGGTGGCGAACATGACGTTCACTTCGCCGCGCTCCTCGGCCGCCGTCAGCCACTCGGCCGGTGCGGGGTACTGCGCGGTGAAGTGGGGGAGCGTCAGGACCGCCTGGCCGGCCTGGACGAGCAGCTTCACCGGAAGCCCCGGCGTCTCGGCGGCGTACACCGGTCCGGTGCCCACCGGCAGTCCGTCGCGCTCCAGGCACGCTCGCATGGCCGCCTCACCGGTGACCGGGCCGTCCGTGCCGTCGCCCAGTGAATAGACGAGAAGGAAGGCGGCGTCGGGGCCCCCGTCGGGGTGCTCGCCGCTCCACCCGATCAGCGAGATCGTGCCCAACTGGGCTTGTGTGAACGTATGGGTGGCCGTCTGGGGTGAGGTCATGCTCGGCACCATAACGGCCGACGAGCGTTCGATGTGCATGTGTATCACCTGATGGAGGGATATCGATGGATATCCCTGACAAATGCCGTCAGAGCTGCGTCATGGCTCCGGGAGGACGGGGCGGGGTGGAAAAACGTGTTGACGGCGCCTCGTGGTCGCGGGCTATCGTGTGCGGCGTCGCCGGGCGGCGGACCGCCGCCGGTGCCGGTCTTGTGCGTGAACCAGGAGGTGAGGACATTGATGACTGTCGCCGAGATGGGCGTTGCCCACCACAGAAGCATCGTTCCCACCCCCGTGGTCGCCGGCTGACCTCTTCGTACGACAACATCGCGCGCCTGTGAGCGCGTTGCCGGGGCCACCCTTCGAAGGGTTTCCCTTGTCCCTCCAGTTCTCCGATTCTTCTTCCTTCTCCTCCTCTTCCTCCCCGGACGGGCCCGCCGCGCATCCGCTGTCCCCGTACGGCTGGGACGACGGCTGGGCCGCCGCGTTCGCCCCGTACGCGGCGCAGGGGCTGCTGCCCGGGCGTGTGGTGCGGGTCGACCGCGGGCAGTGCGACGTCGTCACTCCGCAGGGCACGTTCAGGGCCGACACCGCCTTCGTCGTCCCGCGTGATCCGATGCGCATCGTCTGCACCGGCGATTGGGTCGCCGTCGACGCCGACGGGGACCCGCGGTTCGTACGGACGCTGCTGCCGCGGCGTACGGCCTTCGTCCGCTCGACGTCGTCGCAGCGTTCCGAGGGGCAGGTGCTCGCCACCAACGTGGACCACATCGCCATCTGTGTCTCGCTCGCCGTGGAACTCGACCTGGGGCGGATGGAGCGCTTCCTCGCGCTCGCCATGTCCAGTACCGACGGCACCGCGCTGCTCCGCGATGGGGTGGGCGCCGCGGACGGTGCCGTCGAACCTGTCGTGGTGCTGACCAAGGCGGACCTGGTGCCGGACGCCGCGACGCTGTCGCACCTCGTCCAGGACGTCGAGGCCGCCGCGCCCGGTGTGCAGGTGCTTCCCGTCAGCTCCACCACGGGAGAGGGGCTGGACGTGTTCTCCGCGATCGTGTCGGGCGGCACGAGTGTGCTGCTCGGCGTGTCCGGCGCGGGCAAGTCGACCCTCGCCAACACCCTGCTCGGCCGCGACGTGATGGAGGTGCAGGCCGCTCGCGAGGTCGACGGCAAGGGCCGGCACACCACCACGACGCGCAATCTGCTGGTGCTGCCCTTCGGTGGCGTGCTCATCGACACCCCCGGGCTGCGCGGGGTCGGGCTCTGGGACGCGGAGACCGGTGTCGGCCAGGTCTTCTCCGAGATCGAGGAACTGGCCGAGCGGTGCCGGTTCCACGACTGCGCCCACCAGTCCGAACCGGGCTGCGCGGTGCTCGCCGCGCTGGAGGACGGCTCACTGTCCCACCGACGCCTCGACAGTTTCCGCAAACTGCTCCGTGAGAACCGGCGCATCGTCGCCAGGACCGATGCCCGGGTGCGGTCCGAGATGCTGCGCGAATGGAAGCGCAGAGGGGCCGAGGGGCGGGCTGCCATGCAGGCGAAGCGCGGCAGGACGCGGTAGGGCGCGACGCCGGGTCCCATGTCCGAAAACCGCCGGTGCGGTGCCGGGAGGTGCCGCACACTGGGCGGTGTGATGGACGAAACGACCAGGTACGAGGCGGTCAGCAGCCGCGACGCCCGGTTCGACGGGGAGTTCTTCTTCGCCGTCGAGACGACCGGCATCTACTGCCGGCCGAGCTGCCCCGCCGTCACCCCGAAACGGAAGAACGTCCGCTTCTTCCCGACCGCGGCCGCCGCCCAGGGCCACGGCTTCCGAGCGTGCCGACGCTGTCGCCCGGACGCCGTGCCCGGCTCGGCGGAGTGGAACGTACGGGCCGACGCCGTCGCTCGCGCCATGCGGATGATCGGGGACGGCGTGGTCGACCGGGAGGGCGTGCCCGGGCTGGCGCACCGGCTCGGCTACAGCGCGCGCCAGGTGCAGCGGCAACTCAACGCGGAACTGGGCGCCGGCCCCGAGGCGCTGGCCCGGGCCCAGCGCGCCCACACCGCGCGGGTGCTGCTCCAGACGACCGGGCTTCCCGTGACGGAGATCGCCTTCGCGTCCGGCTTCGCCAGCGTCCGTCAGTTCAACGACACGATCCGGCGGATCTACGCCCGCACGCCGAGCGCGCTGCGGTCCGAGGCCGGGACGGGGCACGGGGCGACGGGACGGGCGGCGCGTACCACCGGCATCCCGTTGCGGCTCGCGCACCGGGGTCCGTACGCGGCCCGCGAGGTCTTCGACCTCCTGGCCGGCGAGGCGGTCGCCCGGATCGAGGAGGTCGTGGGGGCGCCCGGTGCCCGGACCTACCGGCGCACCCTGCGTCTGCCCTACGGCACGGCCGTCGTCGGCGTCGACGAGCGGTCGGCGGGGCCCTGGCTGGACGCCCGCATCCATCTCACGGACCTGCGCGACCTGACGACGGCGGTGCAGCGGCTGCGGCGGCTGTTCGACCTGGACGCCGATCCGTACGCCGTCGACGAGCGGCTCGGCGCCGATCCGCGGCTCGCGGCACATGTCGCCGCGCGTCCGGGGCTGCGTTCGCCGGGCGCGGCGGACCCGGAGGAGTTCGCCGTCCGGGCGCTGGTCGGCGTGGCGGGGGCGGAGCGGCTCGTGGAGGCGTACGGGAAGGTCCTCGACGTTCCCTCCGGCGGGCTCACCCATGTGTTTCCCGAGCCGGGCGCGCTGGTCGACGCGGTGGACGAACCGGCGCTGCGGGCGCTGGCCGCCGCGCTCGCCGACGGGGAGGTACGGCTCGACGCCGGGGCCGAGCGCGAGGAGGCGGAGCGGGCGCTGCTGAGGTTGCCGGGGATCGGCCCGCGGACCGCGGCGCTCGTCCGTATGCGGGCACTGGGCGACCCCGACGTGGACCCGGGCGGTGGGCCCGGGGCGGAGGGATGGCGCCCCTGGCGTTCGTACGGGGTGCGTCGTCTGGAGCTCCTCGGCGTGGCCTGAGCCGAGCAGGGAGCCCGGGGCACGGGAGCCGGGAGTCGGAGTCGGAGTCGGGGCGGCACGTGCCGGATGGGCGCCGGAGACGTTGTCGTCGGGGCGGTCGGGGCGGTCGGGGCGGTCGGGGCGGTCGGGGCGGTCGGGGCGGTCGGGGCGGTCGGGGTGATCATGCCCAGATCAGCACGCCGAGCCAGGCGCCCGTCACCAGCAGGCACGCGAAGAGTTCGACGAGCACGGACCAGCCCGTGGCCCGCATCACCGAGCGGATCGACGCCCACCCCGAGCCACGACTGCCGAGCCGCAGCCGCTCCACCCCGTAGACGGTTCCCACGTAGCCCACGAACGCGCCCAGCACCGGCACGACGAAGAAACCCACGATCGCGCCGACACCGCCGAGCACCAGCGTCCTGCGCGGTGCACCCGACTCGTGCGGGCGACGCGGTGGCAGCAACGGTTTCAGGGCCTGGTCCACCAGCAGCAGCGCGGTGGCTCCCATGAGCACGGACCAGGCCGCCGACGTCCTGTCGGTCAGCGCCCACCACAGCACCGCGGCCCAGACGATCGCCTGTCCGGGCACCCCCGGCACCAGCACACCGACCAGGCCCAGGAACATGACCAGGCCGACGGCGACGAGTTGCCACACACCCATCCGACCAGCCTGACGGAGTCCGGCCGGTCCCGCCCGTCCACGGCCCTGTCAGGGCCGGGGTTCCCGGGCCACCCAGCCCCGCTCGTACGCGTGCCAGCCAAGCTGGAGCCGGGTCGACACCCCGGTCAGTTCCATCAGGCCCTTCACCCGCCGCTGCACGGTCCGCAAACCCAGATCCAACTGCTTCGCCACGCTCGCGTCCGTCAGCCCGGCCAGCAGCAGCGACAGGATCTCCAGGTCCGTCTCGTCGGGCCCGGTGGACACCTCCTCCGGGCGCCCGCCCCCGCCGAGCCGGAGCGGCATCGCCTCCCGCCACACCGCCTCGAACAGCCCCATCAGCGACTCCAGCAGCCCGGAGGCGTGGACGACCAGCGCCGCGGGTTCCGCGCCGAGGCCGGTCAGCGGCACCATCGCCAGGGTCGCGTCGGTGACGACCAGCTTCGTGGGCACCCGGTCGACGACCCGGCACTGCTCGTCACGGCCCAGGGCCGCCGACAGCTCCAGCATCCCGGACGGCAGCGCGAGCACCTCCCGTTCGAGCACCACCCGGTAGGACACTCCGCGGGTCGCCACCTGCTCCTCGGACTTGTTCTCCAAGCCGCTGACGGCGACCGGATTCCCGGTGACCAGGACGCAGACCTCGCTCGTCGCGCCCAGCTGCAACTGGTGGAAGCGGTGCGCCACCGCGCTCGCACCCGTCACCACCTCGACCAGATCGTGCACGGCGGGCTCGGCCGCATCCGCCCGGTACTCCTCGGCGAGCAGCGCCGCGGCCAGCTCCGCCTGCTCCAGTTCGTGGCGCTGCTGGGTCAGCAGAGCGCCCAGGGCGACCCCCGGCGGCGCTGCCACCCACCGCCCGGTGCGGGCGGACGACTGCGCGGCGAGGCCCTGTTGCTCCAGCCTGCGCAGCGCCCGTTCGGTGTCCGGCTCGGGAAGTGCCAGTCGGTGTGCGAGATCGGAGACCTCCGCTGCTCCCATCGCCACGAGCGCGCGGTACGTCGACTCCTGTCTCTCGTCGAGACCTATGGCTCCCAGCATCCTGCTCCCCTCCCGGAGGCGTCGATTCCGCACAATGTCGCTGTCTTCGGGCGCCCGGTCGTGGCGGAAAGCGGCCACGGCGTAAACCCGCCGTGTACATCATCCCTTCAACGCCCGTCGCTCTGCCAATGTGGCGCCACCGCAGTACCAACAGCCTCCGGAATGCTGCGGTTTGCTCAGAAGTGTTCCGGTTCTACTTGGGGAGAGCGATGCGTCCGATATCGCGTACGGCGCTGGGGGCGGCCACCGCCGCCGTCCTGGCTGTCACCGCGATCGCACCGTCCACGGCAGCGCCGCAGGACGACGCGATTGCGAAGAGACCGCTGACCGGCAGTGCGGCCGCCGAGGCCAAGGCGGGCAAACCGGTCACCGTAACCCTGGTCACCGGCGACAAGGTCCTGGTGACCACGGACAGTTCGGGGGCCGCATCGGCCACCGCGCTGCCTCGCGAGGACGGCACCGTGCCGCTCGTACAGACCAGGCAGTCCGGCAAGGATCTCTACGTCTACCCCGACACCGCCACCAAGGCGCTCGCCTCGGACAGGGTCGACGAGGAACTCTTCAACGTCACCGGGCTGATCCGCCAGGGTTACGACGACGCGAGCACCAAGTCGCTGCCACTGATCGCCGTCTACGGCAAGGACGCTGCCCGCTCCGTGCCCGCCACCCCGCGCGGTGCCAAGCGCCACATCGCTCTCGACGCCATCGACGGCGTCGCGCTCAAGGCGGACAAGGCGAAGGCCGCCGACTTCTGGTCGGACGTCACCCGCACCCGATCGGCCTCCGGTCTGAAGAAGCTCTGGCTCGACCGCAAGGTTCGGACCACCCTTGACAAGTCGACCAAGCAGGTGGGCGCAGACCTCGCCTGGGCTGCCGGATACGACGGCAAGGGCACCAAGGTCGCCGTCCTCGACACCGGTGCCGACGCCGAACACCCCGACCTCAAGGGCCGGATCGCCGCGTCGAAGAACTTCACCGACTCCGACACCACCCACGACTGGCAGGGTCACGGCACCCACACCATGTCCACCGTGGGCGGCAGCGGCGCGGCCAGCGGCGGCAAGAAGAAGGGCGTCGCCCCCGGCGCCGACCTGCTGGCCGGCAAGGTCCTCAACGACTCGGGCTCCGGTGCCGAGTCCTGGGTCATCGCCGGTATGCAGTGGGCCGTCGATCAGAAGGCCGATGTCGTCTCCATGAGCCTCGGCGGCGCGACGCCCGGCGACTGCACCGACCCGATGAGCCTCGCCGCCGAGGAACTCTCCCGGAGCAAGGACACCTTGTTCGTCATCGCGGCGGGCAACCTGGGCCCGGCGCAGAACACCGTCTCCTCGCCGGGATGCGCCCCGAGCGCGCTGACCGTCGGTGCCGTCGACCGCGACGACTCCACGGCGCAGTTCTCCAGCCGCGGACCCGTGACCGGATCGCACACCCTCAAGCCCGAGATCGCCGCTCCCGGCGTCGCCATCTCGGCGGCAGCGGCCGGTGGCCGCGGACTGTACGCGTACCAGACGATGTCCGGTACGTCGATGGCCACCCCGCATGTCGCGGGCGCGGCGGCCCTCGTGAAGCAGCGTCATCCGGAGTGGACCGCCCAGCAGATCAAGGCGTCCCTCGTGTCGTCCGCGAAGAGCGACATCCCCGGCGACGTACGAGAGACCGGCGGTGGCCGCCTCGAGGTGAAGGCCGCCATCGACACCAGCGTCGTCGGCGCGCCCGCCGTCCAGGGCGGCGCATTCAACTGGCCGCAGCACACGTCCGACCGCACCACGGTCGACGTCCCCTACACCAACTCCGGCCCCAAGCCGGTGAAGTTGTCGCTGAAGGTCGAGGGTGTCACCGGCAACGACGGCTCGGCCGTCCGTTCTTCCGTCGCCGAGCTCGACGCGAGCACCGTCACCGTTCCGGCCGGAGCCACCGTCGAGGTTCCGCTGGAGATCGACCCGACCGCGAAGCTGAAGGCCGCCCAGTACGGCGATGTCACCGGGCGCGTGCTGGCCACCGGGCCCGACGGTGTGAAGGTTTCGACTCCCTTCTCGATGTACGTCGAACCGGAGACCGTCACCCTGCGCGTCAAGCTCGTCGACCGCGCCGGCAAGCCCGCCAAGGGACCCTCCTCGGTCGACCTCATCGGCACCGACACCTCCGGCGGCGAACGCCGTTTCAACAACGGCGCCACCGACCAGGTCTACCGGGTGCGCCCCGGTGCGTACTTCGTCTCCAGCTTCATCACGACGCCCGACACGAAGGACGCCACTGGCAGGATGCTGGAGTCCGTGGGCTACCTCGCGAGGCCGCAGCTGAACGTCACCAAGGACACCACTTTGATCCTGGACGCACGCAAGGCCCACCGGATCCGGGTGAAGACGGAGGACCGGAAGTCCGAGAACCGCTCCACGACGCTGTCTTTCGGCCGCAGCTGGGACGACACTTGGCTGCACTCGGGCTCCCTCACCGCCAGCGGTCTCATCAAGAACTACCTGGCCGACGTGCAGGGCAGGGCGAGTGACGGCGACTTCGAGTTCGCCAGCTTCTGGCGTGCGCTGGCCCCCCAGATCGAGAAGCTCTCGGTCGTCGGCGGCACCGAGCTGCACCCGACGACGGCCAGCACCGGTGCCGTCAACCTCGACGGTACGGGCGAGGCCGCACTCGTCGACGCGGGCACCGGCACTCCCGACGAGCTGAAGGCCGCCGACGTCTCGGGCAAGATCGCCCTCGTCGAGGTCGCCGACGACGGCTACGTGCATACCCAGGCGCTGAACGCCAAGGCCGCCGGTGCGAAGGCGATTATCGCGCACCGGCCGTCCGCGGGCATCTGGCAGCCGCGCGTCGGCGCCGGTGGGGCGCCGCTGCCCTCGCTCGGCATCGAGGCGAGCGAGGCGGACGCCCTGAAGGCAGCGCTGGCCGACGGCCCGGTGAAGCTGAGCTGGAAGGCCACTGCCGCCAGCCCGTTCGTCTACAACCTGGCCTTCCCCGAGACCGGCCCGGTCACCTCGGACCGCACCTACAAGGTCCGTGACAGCAGGCTCGGCAAGTCCACCGCCACGTACGAGGCGATGGGTGTCGCGGCCGACTACATCGACCTGATGAACATCACCCGGCCGTACGGCGCGCTCTACACGAACGGCTTCGACACCGTCGCCGTTCCCGGCAAGCGCACCGAGTACTACTCCGCGGGCGACACCGCTTGGAGGCATTTCCTCTCGTCCAGCTTCCCCTGGGGCGAGTTCATGGTCGACCACTTCCGTACCTACACGAAGGGCATGAAGCGCACGGAGAACTGGTACCGGGGAATCCCGGTCCCGGCCGCCGCGCGTGACCTCGAGGGCAAGCTCCAGCTCGCCGCCGAGCGGCAGGACAACCTGATCGGCGTCGCGCCGGGCTTCTGGAGCGACAGCGAACACGCCGGTTTCCAGGGGTCCTTCGGGGACCTCGGCAACATGCGACTGACCAGCGGCGGTGAGGTGCTGGGCACGTCCTACTATCCGTTCGGCGTGTTCACCGTCCCTGCCGAGGACGCCGCGTACGAACTCACCATGAACACCGAGAAGGTCGGTCAGCCCGCCGCCGTGTGGAAGCGGTCCACCCGCATCGAGACCACCTGGAAGTTCCGCTCGGAGCGGGACGAGAGCGTCTACTCCCAGGGGATCCCGCTGCTCTTCCCGGACTACGGCCTCGACGCCGACGGGCTCAAGTCCCTTCCGGCGAAGGACGGTCAGACGATCGGCCTGAGCGTCACCGGCCACGCCGGCTACGCCCCCGGCAAGCTGGTCGCCGCCAAGGTCTCCTACTCGTACGACGGGGGCGAGACCTGGACCGCGGCCACCACCGCACAGCAGGACGGCCGGTGGACCGCGACCGTGAACCACGCGGGCGCGGACGGCAAGCCGGTCACCCTGAAGACCGAACTGACGGACGCCAACGGCAACTCCGTCATCCAGACCGTGAACGACGCGTACGCCGTGCGCTGATCACGTCCTGACCGGTCCGCCGGGCGTCCTTCCCGTGGGGGGTGGGGCCGTCCGGCGGACCTTTTCCATGGCCATGGGTTCCCGGACGCATCGTCTTCGCCATGCGCCGTGATCGCGATGCGCCGTTGCCGCGCGGCCCGTGCGGTGGACAATCAAGGGTATGAGCCAGCAGGGGGAGAGGCCCACCAGTGAGGACGACTGGTGGGGCAGGCTGTACGACGAGACCGCACGGGACACCGGGGCGAGCCGCGCGGGCGACGAGGGCGGCCCGAGTGGTGCGGGTGACGCAGGAGACGTGGGCGACAGCCTCGACGACCGTTTCGACTCGGTGGCGAAGACGGTCGGTCCGGTGAGGAGCGGAGGGAGCGACGGGACGCTCTTCCCGGAGCCGGAGCCGGAGCCGGAGCCGGAGCCGGAGCCGCCTCTGACGTTACGGGCGCGTGCCCCCTGGGAGCCCCCCGAGGAGGACGCACCGGCCCCGGGGGCCGCCCCGGCCCGCCCGCCGAGCCCCCGGACCTTCATCGCGTTCACCACCCCGCCGACACCCACCGGACCACCGGCGGCCCTCACCCCGTCGACGCCTGCCGCCACCCCGCCACCGCCCGCCGAACCGCCGGCGGCCTTCGCCCCGCCGACGCCACCCCTGCCGAGGCGACCGGTCACCGACCGGTCCGTCGACACCGGCAGCAGGCTCACGGCGCAGGCCCGGGCCGACGCGGAGGAACGGGGGCGCGAGGCCGAGTGCGAGCGTGCGCCCGCTCCCGCCGCGCCGCGTCCCGCGCGTACCCGCGTGAGCGACCGGCCGCCCACGTACGACGCCGAACCCACCGCGCTGCCCCTCACCGTCCCTCAGGAACTGGACGGTCTCGTCGCCGCCGACACGGTGCTCGACGGGGCCCGGTACGGCACGTACACCCTGCGCGCAGCCTCGGTGCGCGGGGACTCTGCGCGGTTCCGGGGCGAGCACCGGCGCGACGCGCTGCTCACCGCGCGCTTCGGCACCGGCCGGGAAGCGCTCGTCCTGGTGGCCGTCGCCACCGGGGCCCGCGCTTGTGATCAGGCGCACCTGGCGGCGGCCGACGCCTGTCGCTGGATCGGCGGCGCGATCGGCCGCAGCCATCTCCGGCTGTCCGAGGACATAAGGGGCGGACGGCGCGGCGAGCTGAAATCCGGTCTGCGCCGGCTCACCGACCGCGGGTTCGGCAGGCTGCGCGCCCGTGCCGCCGAGCTGGGACTCGAATCGGAGCAGTACACGGCGGGGCTGCGCTGTCTGCTGCTGTCCGCGGACCCCGACTGCCGTACGAGGATCTTCTTCGGCGTCGGCGCCGGTGGGCTCTTCCTGCTGCGCGACGGCGGCTGGCAGGACCTCGAACCGGGGGTTCTGGGCCGGGCGGGGGTTCTTGGCAGGGACTTCGAGGGCGCAGACAACAGCCCTCTCGGGGATAACGGCGTGAACAACGGGAGCGGAGAGAACAGCGGGCGCGGCGGGAACACCAGGGAGGCCGGGCAGGCCAGTTCCGCAAGCGGGGACCCGTCCCACCCGGAAGCGGCTTTCGCCGACGGCGACCGCCCCGCCGAGCCCTTCCGCTTCAGGGCCTTGGCAGCCCGATCGGGTGACATGCTGCTGCTGTGCAGCCCCGGGCTCGCCGCACCGCTGCGCGGCGCACCGGCACTGGCCGGGAAGCTCGCCGAACGTTGGACCGGTGGCGAGGCACCGGGGCTCGCGGCCTTCCTCACGGACATGCAGCTCAGGGCGAAGGGCTACTCCGACGACCGCACGAGCGCCGCCGTCTGGGAGGCGTAACCGCGCACGCCATGGGTTGATGGATGCGGAGTCCGGAAGCCGAAGCGCGGAAAGGGTACGTACCCATGGCGAAGCAGAACGTGGCGGAGCAGTTCGTCGACATCCTCGCCCGGGCGGGCGTGAGGCATATGTACGGCGTCGTCGGCGACAGCCTCAACCCGGTCGTCGACGCCATCCGCCGCAACTCGGCCATCGACTGGATCCAGGTCCGGCACGAGGAGACCGCCGCGTTCGCCGCGGGTGCGGAGGCCCAGATCACCGGCTCGCTGGCGGCCTGCGCCGGATCGTGCGGCCCCGGCAACCTGCACCTCATCAACGGCCTGTACGACGCCCACCGCTCGATGGCCCCCGTCCTCGCCCTCGCCTCGCACATCCCGTCGAGCGAGATCGGGCTCGGCTATTTCCAGGAGACCCACCCTGACCTCCTGTTCCGGGAGTGCAGTCACTACAACGAGATGATCTCCAATCCCCGGCAGATGCCGCGGCTGCTCCAGACGGCCATCCAGCACGCGATCGGCCGGGGCGGGGTCAGCGTCGTCACGATGCCGGGGGACATCGCCTCCCAGCCCGCCCCGGACAAGACCGTGGAACACGCACTGGTCACCTCGCGGCCGACGGTGCGTCCCGGGGACGAGGAGGTCGAGAAGCTCTGCCGCATGGTCGACGAGGCCAAACGCGTGACGCTGTTCTGCGGCAGCGGCACGGCGGGCGCCCACGCCGAGGTGATGGAGTTCGCCGAGCGGGTGAAGGCCCCGGTCGGGCACGCGCTGCGCGGCAAGGAGTGGATCCAGTACGACAACCCGTACGACGTCGGGATGAGCGGGCTGCTCGGTTACGGCGCGGCCTACGAGGCGACCAACGAGTGCGACCTCCTCATCCTGCTCGGCACCGACTTCCCGTACCAAGCGTTCCTCCCCGACGATGTGAAGATCGTCCAGGTCGACGTGCGCCCCGAGCACCTCGGCCGCCGTTCCAAGCTGGACCTCGCGGTCTGGGGCGATGTGCGCGAGACGCTGCGCTGTCTGACCCCGAGGGTGAAGCCCAAGACCGACCGCAAGTTCCTCGACCAGATGCTGAAGAAGCACGCGGACGCGCTGGAGGGCGTGGTCAAGGCGTACACCCGCAAGGTCGAGAAGCACGTGCCGATCCACCCCGAGTACGTCGCCTCGGTGCTGGACGAACTGGCCGACGAGGACGCCGTGTTCACCGTCGACACCGGCATGTGCAACGTCTGGGCCGCACGCTATCTGTCGCCCAACGGCAAGCGCCGCGTCATCGGTTCGTTCAGCCACGGCTCGATGGCCAACGCGCTGCCGCAGGCCATCGGGGCCCAGTTCACCGACCGGAACCGGCAGGTGGTGTCCATGTCAGGCGACGGCGGGTTCGCCATGCTGATGGGTGACTTCCTCACCCTGGTGCAGTACGACCTGCCGGTCAAGGTCGTCCTGTTCAACAACTCGTCACTGAGCATGGTCGAACTGGAGATGCTGGTCGCCGGCCTGCCCTCGTTCGGTACGAACAACAAGAACCCCGACTTCGCGGCCGTCGCCCGCGCGGCCGGGGCCTACGGCATCCGAGTGGAGAAGCCCAGGCAGCTGGAGAGCGCCCTCAAGGACGCCTTCAAGCACAAGGGCCCGGCGCTCGTCGACGTCGTCACCGACCCCAACGCCCTCTCCATCCCGCCGAAGATCAGCGCCGAGATGGTGACCGGCTTCGCGCTCTCCGCCAGCAAGATCGTGCTGGACGGCGGCGTCGGCCGGATGCTCCAGATGGCACGCTCCAACCTGCGGCACGTCCCTCGCCCTTGAGCGTGCCCCTCGGCGGCCCTGCGCGTCATGGCGGCCGACGGGACATCAACTGCCTTGGTGAGCACCCTTGGCACCCCTTAAGCAATGTGACATATTACTGACGTGTTCACGAGGAAGCCTTTGGATGTCGTCATCGTCGGTGCCGGCGTGGTCGGTGCCGCCTGCGCCTACTACGTCTCCCGCGCCGGACTGGCGGTGGCCGTCGTCGACCGTGGTCCGGTCGCCGGAGGCACCACCGGAGCCGGCGAGGGCAATCTCCTGGTGTCCGACAAGGTTCCCGGCCCCGAACTCGACCTCGCGCTGTACTCGGCGGGGTTGTGGCAGACCCTGGGGCAGGAACTGCCTCCGTCGATCGAGTACGAGCGCAAGGGCGGCCTGGTCGTCGCGGCGTCCGAGGACTCCTTGGCCGGCCTGTCCGCCACGGCCGTCGGGCAGCGGCGCAGCGGTGTCGAGGCGCACGACATCACGGCCGACCGGCTCGGCGAGGTCGAGCCCCACCTCGCGCCGGGGCTCGCCGGAGGCTGCCTCTATCCGCAGGACGCCCAGGTCCAACCAGCCCTCGCAGCGGCGGAGTTGATGCGAGAAGCGGCCCGCTCCGGGGCGTCTCTGTGGCCGGGGGAAGAGGTCGTCGCGATACTCGCCGACCGGGAGGGCGCGGTACGCGGAGTGCGCACCGCGCGACGTGAACTGCGGGCGCCCGTCGTCGTCAACGCGGCCGGAACCTGGGGCGGCGAGCTGGCCGCGCTGGCCGGGGTCGAGCTGCCGGTCATGCCGCGCAGGGGCTTCGTGCTCGTCACCGAACCGCTGCCGAGGCTGATCCGGCACAAGGTCTACGCGGCGGAGTACGTGGCCGACGTGTCGAGCGGGTCGGCGGACTTGCAGACCTCGCCCGTGGTCGAGGGAACGCCCTCGGGGCCCGTCCTGATCGGGGCGAGCCGCGAACGTGTCGGATTCGACCGGACGCTGTCCGTTCCGGTGGTCGCCCGGCTGGCCGCCCAGGCGGCCGAGCTGTTCCCCGTACTGGCGGACGTCAGGGTGCTGCGCGCGTACCACGGATTTCGCCCCTATCTGCCCGATCATCTGCCGGCCATCGGTCCGGACCCCCGGGTGCCGGGACTCTTCCACGCCTGCGGCCACGAGGGAGCCGGAATCGGGCTGGCCCCGGCCACCGGATCGCTGATCGCCGACGCGATCCTGGGGCGTCGGCCCGCGATCGATCCCGGACCGTTCGCACCCGACCGGTTCGACACCACGTGCGATGCCGCGTGACGACGCGTCGTCCGAGGGGGTGTGCCGTGTCCGGGGGAGGGCGGGCTCCGGCACCCCTCGGACACCGCGCGACCTTGCCGGAAAGCTTTGTGCCACCACATCAGGACCATGTGCCCCAGGGGAGGAAACAGTGAGACGCACCCGTGCACGTACACCGGCCGCACGCGTCGGTGCCGAGCCCGGACCGTCCTTCCGGCTGACCTTCGACGGGCGGCCGATCCGAGGACTGCCCGGCCAGAGCATCGCCGCCGCGCTCTGGGCGGCGGGCATCCTCGCCTGGCGCACCACCCGGGTCAACGGCCGTCCACGCGGGGCGTTCTGCGGCATCGGCGCCTGCTACGAGTGCCTGGCCACCGTCAACGGGCGGCCCAACCAGCGCGCGTGCCTGCTTCCCGCCCGCCCCGGCGACGCGATCACCACACAGGAGGGCGACGGGCATGCCGCACTCGACGCGTGACCTCCGGTACCCGGACGGCGGACGTGCCGAACTCGCCGTGGTGGGTGCCGGACCCGCGGGTCTCGCCGCGGCCGTCACGGCGGCCGACCACGGGCTCGACGTGGTCCTCCTGGACGCGGGCTCCTCGCCCGGCGGGCAGTACTACCGTGGCCGGGAGGGCGGGCCCGGCACCGTCCACGCCGAAGAACTCCACGGCGGACGGGACGCGTTCACCGATCTGTCCGCACGGCTCGCGGCGCACCGGGACGCCGGGGCGATCGACCACCTCTGCGACCATCAGGTGTGGACGGCCGAGCGGGCGGACGACGGCGACTGGATCCTGCACGCCGTCACCGGTGCCGAGGGGGAGCGGCGCCGTGCCGTCCGGGCCCGTCGGCTGGTACTCGCGACCGGTGCGTACGAACGCCAACTCCCCTTTCCCGGCTGGACACTTCCCGGTGTGGTGGGCGCGGCCGGAGCCCAGGCCATGCTGAAGTCCGGTGGCGTGCTGCCGGGCCGCCGGATCGTGGTCGCGGGGAGCGGGCCGCTGCTCCAGGCCGTTGCCCTGTCGCTGACCCGTGCCGGTGCGAGCGTTCCGGCGCTGATCGAGGCATCGGCGTACGTGGCGTATGCGCGCGCTCCCCGCGCCGTGGCCGCCAACCCCGGCAAGCTGGCGGAGGGCATCCGCTACGGGGCGGCGCTGGCCCGTGCGGGAGTCCCGGTGCGGACCCGTCGGGCGGTCACCGGCGTACGCGGCGAGGGTCGGGTGGAAGAAGTGACCGTGAGCCGCTTGGACCGGCGATGGCGGCCCGTACCCGGAACCGACCGCACCATCGCCTGTGACGCGCTCGCGGTGGGTCACGGACTCGTACCCCAGTTGGATCTCGCCCTGGCGACCGGCTGCGAGACGCGGGTGTGCACCGACGGCACGCACGCGGTCGCCCAGGACGAGCAGCTGCGGACCACCGTGCCGGGGATCTGGGCCGCAGGCGAGACCGGCGGAGTGGGCGGAGTGGAACTCGCCCTGGCCGAGGGAGAGTTGGCCGCCCTGTCGGTCGTTCGCGCAGTACGCGGGGGGATGCGGAGGGAAGAGGCCCGCAAAGCGGTCGCTCTGAGCCGCTCCCGGCGGCGCCTGCGTGCCTTCGCGGCGCTGATGGGGGCCGTGCACCGGCCGGGAACGGACTGGGGCGCGTGGCTGACCGACGACACGGAAGTCTGCCGTTGCGAGGAGGTCGACGCGGGCCGGATCCGTAGCGCCTGCGAGCAACTCGGCGCCGGTGACGGCCGGACCGTCAAACTGCTCACCCGTGCCGGAATGGGCTGGTGCCAGGGCCGGACGTGCGGCTTCGCCGTCCGCGAGCTGGCGGCGGCGCACAGCGCCCTGCCGGTCACCGGTCGATGCCCGGAGGGGCCCGACCGCCGCCCGCTGGCCTGCCCCGTGAAGCTGTCCGAACTCGCCGCCGAACCGGCCGATCCCGGCTAGTGCCGTGACCGGCAAGGTTTGCCCGGAAGGAGCGTCGTCCGGCACGCCCTCTTGCGGCACCGGCCGAAAAGCCACCTACGTTCAGTACGAGGGCTTCCGGCCGGCACACCGAGAGCACGCACCGGACGCGCTCCTTGACGGGCGTACGTCGGCCGCGTGGGGACTGGCACCACGACCGGCGAGGGTTCGCCGGCTCGCGATGCCCGGCACCTCGCCGCGGTGTCGCATCCCCGAGTACGTCCGCACGAGGGCGGTCCTCCGCCTTGCGATACACCGCGCCGGAGACATGGAGCCTCCCGGCACACCTTTCCGGCCACAGCACCAGGTGGCCCTGCGAACTCCCGGCCACCGGCGCGCGCGGCGTCCGGCACACCCCGGCCGGGCTCCGACGTGCCCGGTCCGAACCCGGCACGTCGCGGGTATGCACCCGCGCCGCGTACGGCACCCGCCGTACGCACTTCGTAACACCGCGCCTGCCATGTCCTGTCACCACTCCCAAGGAGCCACGATGCAGCAGAACACCCGCCCGCACGCCCGTATCCGCCCCTGGCAGGGGATCATGGTCGCCACCCCGCTTCCCCTGCACGACGACGGCACGATCGACTACGACGCCTACGCCACGCACGTGCGTCAGCTGATCGAGGCGGGCTGCGACGGAGTGGTGCCCAACGGATCGCTGGGCGAGTACCAGACCCTGACCGACGAGGAACGCGAGCGGATGGTCCGGGTCGCGGTGGAGGCGGCGGGCGACGGCGACCGGGTCATGCCGGGCGTCTCCGCCTACGGCAGCGCGGAGGCACGGCGCTGGGCGCAGCAGGCGGCCGAGGCGGGTGCCGGTTCCGTACTGCTCCTGCCGCCCATCGGATACCGGTGCGAGGAGGCGGGCGTCCGCGCCCACTACGCCCACGTGGCCGAGGTGGGGATTCCGATCGTCGCGTACAACAACCCGTACGACACCAAGGTGGACATGACACCGCGCCTGCTCGCCGAGATCCACCAGGAGGGCAGCATCGTCGCCGTCAAGGAGTTCACCGGCGACGTCCGCAGGGCGTACGAGATCCGCGAACGGGCGCCGGAGCTCGACGTGCTCGTGGGCGCCGACGACGTGCTGCTGGAACTGGTCCTCGCCGGGGCGACCGGCTGGATCGCCGGGTGCCCGAACATGCTGCCGTCCAGTTGCGCCGCGCTCTACCACGCCGCCGTGGCGGGCGATATGGAGACGGCGCTGCCGCTGTACCGGGAACTGCACTCGCTCCTGCGGTGGGACTCCAAGCCCGAGTTCGTCCAGGCCATCAAGGCGTCCATGGACGTGGCCGGGCGCCACGGCGGCCGCACCCGTCCGCCGCGCCTCCCGCTCCCCGCGGACGACGAGGCGGCCGTGCGTTCGGCGACGGAGAAGGCCCTGGCCGCAGGGCACAGCTGAGCACCGTCGTACCACCCGGGCACGGGCCGGGCCGTCGCCGTACCCCCAGGGTCCGGTCATCGCGGTCCCGACCGTGCCCGGTTCACCGGCGACCCGGCCGGGTGCGGCCACGGCCGTCCCGGCCGGGTGCGTTCCACGACATCCGTTTCCGCCCGCCCTTCCGGGCGTTTCCCGTTCCACCCGTGACGAACAAGGAGGAGTCGTGCGGACACGTCACGTCTTCCACGCGGTCGACTCGCACACCGAAGGCATGCCCACCCGGGTCATCACCGGCGGTGTCGGCACCGTCCCCGGTGCCACGATGGCCGAGCGACGGACCTACTTCCAGCGGCACCGGGACGCCGTGCGCACTCTGCTCATGTGCGAACCACGTGGCCACGCCGCCATGAGCGGCGCCATCCTCCAGCCGCCTACCCGGCCCGACGCGGACTTCGGCGTGCTCTACATCGAGGTCTCGGGGCTGTTGCCCATGTGCGGCCACGGCACCATCGGCGTCGCGACCGTTCTGGTCGAGACCGGCATGGTCGAGGTCACCGAACCCGTCACCACCGTGCGGCTGGACACACCGGCGGGACTCGTGAGCGTCGACGTCCAGGTACGTGACGGCGCGGCCACCGCCGTCACGCTGACCAACGTCCCTGCGTTCAGCGTCGCCCTCGACCGTAAGGTGGACGTGCCCGGACACGGGACGGTGCGCTACGACCTGGCCTACGGCGGGAACTTCTACGCCATGGTCCAACTGTCCGAGCTGGGCCTGCCGTTCGAGCGCGAACGCAAGGACGACATCCTGGCGGCGGGACTCGCCCTGATGGACGCCGTCAACACCGCCGACCGCCCCGTCCACCCCGAGGACCCGGACATCAACGGCCTCAAGCACGTGCAGTTCATCGCACCCGGATCCGACGCACGGCACTCCCGGCACGCGATGGCGATCCACCCGGGCTGGTTCGACCGGTCGCCGTGCGGGACGGGCACCTCGGCCCGGATGGCCCAGTTGCACGCGCGTGGTGAACTGCCCCTGCACACCGACTTCGTGAACGAGTCCTTTCTCGGAACGTCGTTCACCGGGCGGCTGGTCGAGGAGACCGCGGTCGGCGGGCTGCCCGCTCTCGTCCCGACGATCACGGGCCGTGCCTGGATCACCGGCACCGCGCAGTTCTTCCTCGATCCCACCGATCCCTTCCCCGAGGGATTCGCGCTGTGAGGCCGCGGCTCGGGGCGGCCGTGCGGTGCGGTGTCCCGGGCCGTTTCGGAGGCGCCCGCGGACTCGTCCACCGACCGGGACTCAGGACGTGGACGACCGAGGCCGTGGAAAAACGTGACATTGTATTCTGAAGGCCCGTACGGCGCTGGAGGAATGCATATGGCCCCCCTGACGATGCTCAACGCCCTTTCGGCGAAGGAGCACTTGCGCGACCGGGTGGCGAGCGCGCTCAGGGCGGCTCTGATCGCCGGCGACCTGCGGCCGGGTGTGATCTACTCCGCTCCGACTCTCGCCGCCCAGTTCGGCGTGTCCGCCACACCGGTCCGAGAAGCGATGCTCGATCTGGCACGGGAGGGGCTGGTCGAAGCGGTCCGCAACAAGGGCTTCCGTGTGACGGAGCTGACCGAGCAGGACCTCGACGACTTCACCGAACTGCGCGCCATGATCGAGGTCCCCACCGTCGGCCGGATCACCAGGATGGGCAGGACGGCAGAGCTGCGGGCGCTGCGGCCGCTCGCCGAGGCGATCGTGGCGGCCGCCGTCGAGCACGACATCATCGGGTACCTGGAGGCCGACCGTCGCTTCCATCTCGAACTGCTCGGTCTGGCGGGAAACCGCAGGCTGGTGGAGGAGGTCGGCAACCTGCGCAAGCGGTCACGGCTCTTCGGTCTCAACCGGCTGTCGGAATTGGGTCAGTTGACCGCATCCGCCGAGGAGCACGTCCAACTGCTCGATCTCATGATCGCCGGTGACGCGCCGGGTGCCGAGAAGCGCATGCTGACGCACATGTCGCATGTCAGATCGATCTGGGCCGACGGTGACGACCCGGGCGCAGGCGCGGTCGCGCGAGGCGCCGGGACCGGCAGGGTGTCCCGGTCGGCGGCCGAGGGCTGATCACCGGCCGCAGGTCTGCGGCGTCCGCGGCCCGTCCGCGGCCCGCCCCTCGACCGCAGGCGCCGTTCCTCCGGGTCGGCCGTCCATCAGGGCGGCCGGCCCCTTTTCGATCCCGTCGGCGGTGCGCGGCGGCATGGACGACATCAGCCGGGCACCGTAGGGCGTGATCACCTGGTCGTCCTCGATCCGCACGCCGATCCCGCGCAGGGGCGGCGCAAGCGTCCCGTCGTCTGCCCACCTCTGCCAGGCCGTGTCTTCGCGCTGCCCTCGTTCGGCCGGAGGCCGGGGCGCGGGGCTCGGGCTCCGGCCCGGACAGCGATTCCTCGATGAGACGTCCGACGGCAGCGGCCGGTGCGTACCGGTGGTCGGACGAAGTCCCTTGCGCGGGCCGTGAATTGTTCTCAGGGCAATGTGTGCGCGAGGGGTTCCTAAGGACATGTGACATGTGCCATTGTACAGCGCGCGAGAGGGAACGGACGTGCGCATGTCATCCCCGGTTCGCTCCCTCGTAACCCCCCACCCGCGCAGTCGCGCGGTTGACACACCGCTGGGAGGCGGCACGTGAAGAACCGAATGGTTCGAAGGCGATTCACCGGACTATCCACTGCGGTCCTGGCAGCATGCCTGGGCGTGGGCCTGCTCTCCGCGCCGAGCCAGGCCGTCGAGCAGCGCTCCACCGTATCTGCGGTGGCCGATCACACCCGGGCCGGCGACGCCGGTCCGGTCCGTACGGGCGGCGGGCCGGTCGGCTCCTCCGCCGAGGCGTCGACCGCACCCGCGGACGACGCCGACCACGTCGACCGCAAAGCCCTCAAGGCCGCCGACCGTCCGCCGTTGTCCGCATCCAAGGACGCACTGCGGCAGGACTACGACGACCCCGGAGCCACGCTCCCGAGCCACCTGGCGCCGTCGATGAAGGCCGACTCCAAGGTCAAGGCCGCGGCCGAGTGCAACGTCAGCGACTTCACCAGCCGCACCGGAAGCGCCCTGGTCGAGCAGGTCAAGTCGTCGACGACCGACTGCGTCAACACGCTGTTCCGGGTCAAGGGCAATGACGGCTATCTGGCCTTCCGTGAGGAGCAGATGGTCACCATCGCCAACGCCCTGCGCGACGGATCGGCCTCCTATCCCGGTGACAGCAGCACCGGCATGACCCAGCTGGTTCTCTACCTCCGGGCCGGCTACTACGTGCAGTACTACGACCCGGACACCGTGGGCAGCTACGGGCCACAGCTGCGTACGGCCATCCAGGGCGCGCTCGACGCGTTCTTCGCCTCCTCGCACGCCTTCGACGTCACCGACGCCAACGGGCAGACCCTGTCCGAGGCTGTCATATTGATCGACAGCGCCGTGGAGAACGCCCGCTACCTGTCTGTCGTCAAGCGGCTGCTGGCCGACTACGACTCCTCGTACAACGAGTTCTGGTACATGGTCAACGCCGTGAACAGTGTGTACACGGTGTTCTTCCGCGGTCACCAGGTGCCGGAGTTCATCGCCGCGGTGGAGGCCGACCCCAGCGTTCTGCAGGCCCTCAGCGACTTCGCGTCGCGCCATCTCGACCTGCTGGGCACCAAGCAGTCGTTCCTCGCTTCCAACGCGGGACTCGAGCTCGGCCGCTTCCTCAAGGAAGACTCCCTGCGCGCCAAGGCGAGCCCGTTGGCCGCCGGACTGCTCAGCAAGAGCTCCATCACGGGCCCCACCGCCCCGCTCTGGGTCGCCGTGGCTCAGATGGTCGAGGCTTACGACAAGGCGAACTGCTCGTACTACGGCACCTGTGACCTCGCGGAGCGTCTCGAGAAGGCCGCCCTGCCGGTGAAGCACACCTGTAGCGACAGCATCACCATCCGGGCGCAGGACATGGTCGCGGAGGAACTCGAGGCCAGCTGCACCAGCCTGCTCAACCAGGACGCCTACTTCCACGAGGTGGCCCGGGACAACGGCCCGGTCGCCGACGACAACAACAAGACCATCGAGGTCGTGGCCTTCGACTCCAGCACCGACTACCAGACCTACGCCGGCGCGATCTACGGCATCAGCACGAACAACGGCGGCATGTACCTGGAAGGCGACCCCGCCGCGGAAGGCAATCAGCCCCGGTTCATCGCCTACGAGGCCGAGTGGGCCCGCCCCGACTTCCAGATCTGGAACCTGAACCACGAGTACACGCACTACCTCGACGGCCGCTTCAACATGCACGGCGACTTCGAGGACGGACTGACCACGCCGACCGTCTGGTGGGTCGAGGGCTTTGCGGAGTACGTCTCCTACTCGTACCGAAAGCTCAACTACGACGCCGCCATTGCCCAGGCCGCGAACCACACCTACACCCTGCGGACCCTGTTCGACACCACCTACGAGAACGCCGACCAGACCCGAGTCTACAACTGGGGTTACCTGGCCGTGCGTTACATGCTGGAGTCCCACCGCGGGGACATCGACACCCTCCTCGGCCTCTACCGCAAGGGTGACTGGGACGGTGCCCGCACCCTGCTCACATCGACCATCGGCGACCGTTACGAAGCCGACTGGAACACCTGGCTGACCGCCTGCGCGGATGGCGCCTGCGGCGGGTCCACCAACCCGCCCGGCGAGATCACCGAGTGCACGGCGACCGACACCAGGCTGCTGGGCCGGAACTGCATGCGCAGTGGGCTGAAGGCCGTCAAGGGCGACTACGCCTACCTGGCCGTCATCATCCCGGCCGGCATCAAGCAGCTGAAGATCACCGCGTCCGGCGGCACGGGTGACGCCGACCTCTACTACAGCTCGGAGGAATGGGCGACCACCCAGGTCAACACCGACAAGTCCGTCGGGGCGGGCAACGAGCACACCCTGACCGTCAACGACCCGGCGCCGGGCTACCACTTCATCAGCCTCTACGGCAACGAGAAGTTCGACGGCGCCAAGGTCACCACCGAGTTCTGATCCCCACGACCCCGTCGTACCGGCCGGCCGAGTGATGTTCCCGCTCGGCCGGCCGATAGCGTCCCGGGACGCGTCCGCCGGACCCGGCCCGGGGCTCACGACAGCCGCAGCGTGACGGGCGTCGCGCCACGTCGGACGGTGATCCGCGCCGGCAGACCGCGGCTTCGGCGCGGATCGGTTCGGGCCGGGCTTCAAGGAGCCGCGCTCGATCAGGTCGAAGGAGGCGTAGGGGTCGCCGACCGCAGCGTTGGAAACGTGACGCCGTGGTGCCCGGGGGGGGTGGGGGGCGCACGGATCGCTCGTGCGTGCATTCACATAGGGGGTCCGGCAAGCGTGACGGCCCGACCCGGGGGCATGCATCCCCGTGACGTGTTCCGAGAAGACGTCCGGCGAGACGACGAACAGGGGGCGATCCACCGTGCGCGCGGGGGAGAAGACACAGCGTCAGGAAATGACCGGTGCGACGAACGAAGGGGTGGTGTTACGACCGGAGGCGAGAAGGCGCGTGCCGGCCCGGATGCGGAGACGGCTGGCGCACACCGATCTGGGGGCCGTGAGCGAAGTCCGCAGCGCACTGCGCGAGTTGCTCCGTCACCGATGGCGCGCCGAGCCGGTCGGGACGGCGGAGCTCCTGCTCAGCGAACTGGTGACCAACGCGCTGATCCATACGAGACACGGGGCGGTCGTCACGGCGAGCGTGGGTCCTGCCGGACTCCGGGTGGAAGTGAGGGACTTCGGGCCGTTGTCGGCCCTGGCGTACGTACCGAACGCCGACGACGGTACGCACGGCAGGGGACTCGTCCTGGTCCGGAGCCTCGCGGACGCCTGGGGAGTCGACGCACGCGCCCTGGGCAAGGTCGTCTGGTTCGAGTTGGACGGCGAGAGGCCCTGAGAGCCCGGAAGGGTCCGGGCCGTCAGGGCCTCTCGCATGGGAGCATCAGCCGAACTGCTGCTCCAGGTCCTTCAGTTTGCGCTCCAGCGAGTCGAGCCGGGGCAGCGCCTGGGTGTCGTCCTCGGCCGTGAGGTCGACGGTGACCGAGTCACCCGCCTTCCGGTCCTGGTCGCTCCGGGGCACCCCCGCCACGGACTGCAGGGACGGCCGCAAGGGGAGCTGTCCTTGTTCCGGTATGGCCGGCTCCGCTGTCGATGGGGCGGCTCCGGTCGTAGGAGGGAGCTGCTGGACCTCCACCTGGGTGCCGCCCCGGCCGAGTCGGCCCCAGGCCCGGTGCTGCCGGTTCAGCGCCTTGATGCGGGCCCGGTCCAGCTTGGCCTGTTCCTTCCTGCGGAGGCGCTCCTGCTCCTTCTCCCGCCGGTCCTCGCGGACGTCCTCGACCGCTTCGTCCAGCGTGCGCACGCCCTCCAGCAGCATCAGCGACCAGGCGCCGAAGGTCTCCCGGGGAGCGCGCAGCCACCGCACGATCCGGATCTGCGGCAGCGGGCGGGGCACCAGACCCTGCTCGCGCAGCGCGGCCCGGCGGGTCTGCTTCAGCGCGCGGTCGAAGAGCACGGCCGCCGAGAGGGACATCCCCGCGAAGAACTGCGGAGCGCCCGCGTGGTCCACACCCCGGGGGGCGTGCACCCAGTTGAACCAGGCCGCGGCACCTGCGAACAGCCACACGAGCAGCCGCGAACCGAGCGCCGCGTCACCGTGGCTGGCCTCGCGCACCGCGAGGACGGAACAGAACATCGCGGCCCCGTCGAGGCCGAACGGAACGAGGTACTCCCAGCCTCCGGAGAGGCCGAGGTTCTGCTTGCCGAAGCCCACGAGCCCGTGGAAGGAGAGGGCGGCGGCCACCGCCGCGCAGCAGAAGAGCAGGACGTACGAGGCGATGGCGTACACCGCCTCCTTGCGCCTGCGGCGCTCCTCGCTGCGCTCCCAGCTGTCGTCGGCGGCGGACTTGTCGGCGGCGCGCTTGCCGCGTACGACCACCGCCACCGCCGCCAGGACTCCCACGAGCAGCACGGCGCCCGGAAGCAGCCAATTCAGCGATATGTCGGTCAGTCTCATGCGCGGTCCCTTGCGTCACGTAGGGCATTTCGGGCGCCATGATTGCCGAAACCACATCACACGCAGGGGGTTTCGGGACAAGAGAACGCCATTGGGTTGGCAGCGCATACGGATAGCCGGGATCTGATCGAATACCCGTACGCGGCCTGTGAAGTGCGTTCGAATAGTACTACCCGTTCGAGGGGGGTTGATCAGTGAGTGTGCGTCAGTTTCCGTAGCCGGTCGGCGTCGCAGGTACGGGGGCAGGTGACGCAGGTGTCATCGGGGCGCAGCGTGTAGAAGAGGCAGCAGCTCACGCGGTCGCGGGTGGGGAGCGGTTCGCCGTTCGGCCCCGTCAGTTCGCGGAAACCCGGCCTGCCCACGTACGGTTTCGCGGTGCCCGGAAGCAGCGCCTCCAGTTCCGCCATCGCCCGCCGCTCCTCGCCGAGCAGGGAGGCGACGTACCAGAGCCCCTCGACGACCTCGTCCGTCGCCATGCCCCACAGCGCCCGGTTGCCGCGCCGCATACGTGGCCGGAAACCGTCCAGTACCGGGCCGATGTGCCCGGCCACGGCGGCGAGGACCTCGGCCCGCAGTGCCGCCTCGTCGGGGACGACCCGGGCGCCCGGCAGCACGGCCGCCGGATCGCCCGCGAGGCAGGCGAATTCCGTGACGCGGACGGTCATGCGGCCCAGTGCCCGTTGGAACGCCACGTCCTCGACGGGGATCCGGGGCACCCGGCGGTGCAGGAACCACGGCACCGTCACCAGCAGGCAGGCGGGCCAGGCGTAGCGGTGCAGTCCGAAGCCGGCGACCACGTCCGGGCGGGGCTGCTGCCCGTAGTCCCGCACCATCTGTGCGCGGTCCCAGGAGAGGAACGCGTCGAGCGCGTCGCCGCCCGCCGCGAGTTCGTCCGCACGCACCCAGCCGTGCCCCCGGGGCGCGTCCTCGCCGTCCGGCAGCACGTCCGCGCGCAGCCCGGGGAAGACCTCGGCCAGACGCGTGTACGCGTCCGCCACGGCGGACGCGGAGGTGCCGGGATGCAGAGCGGGGAGGGTCATGCGGGACCGCCGAATCACGATACTTGCAGGTAAGGCTTACCTTACCCGAGTGGATCGAGGTGTGAACCGAGGCCCGCTGCGCCTATCGTGCACGGGGGGGGCATGGCGCACGCGAGCCGCGCCCGCGGCAGGCCGAGGAGGTCCGAGTGGAGCAGGTCGGAGCGTGTGGGCAGGCGCGTCCGCCGTCCCTGCCCGTGTCCGTACGGGTGCCCGGGCAGGCGCGGGGGGCGCAGCCGCGCCCCGACCGCGTGCCGGACCAGGCGCGCGGCGAGCACACCCACGTCGAGCCGTCCCGGGCCCGCCCGCCCGACCCGCCCGTCGAGCCGGCCCCGGCCGTTGTGTCCGCCCAGCCGTCCACCCAGCCGTCGCCGCGCCCGGCGGTGCGGCGCCACTCGGTGCGCGGACAGGTGCTGGACGCCCTGCGGGCCGCCCTGGCCGACGGTCAGCTCGTACCGGGGGAGGTGTACTCCGCCCCGGTCCTCGGTGCCCGCTTCGGGGTTTCCGCGACCCCGGTGCGCGAGGCGATGCAGCGACTGGCCGCCGAGGGCGCTGTCGAGGTCGTGCCGAACCGCGGCTTCCGGGTGACGCTGCGGGACCCGCGCGAACTCGCCCAACTGGCCGAGGTGCGGGCCCTGATCGAGGTCCCCGTCGTGCTGCGGCTGGCACGGACCGTCCCGCCCGCCCGCTGGCGCGCCCTGCGCCCGCTCGCCGAGGCCACCGCGACCGCCGCCGCCCTGGGGGACCGGGCGGGCTACGCCGAGTCCGACCGGGCCTTCCACGGCGCGGTCCTCGCGCTCTGCGGCAACGAACAGCTGGTGATGGTCGCCGACGACCTGCACCGCCGTGCTCGGTGGCCGGCCGCGGACAACCCCGCCACCCGCCGCGCCGGCCTCCTGGCCGACGCGGCCGAACACACGGCGCTGCTCGACGCGCTCATCGCCCAGGACCTCACGGCCGTGCAGTCGCTGGTACGCGGTCACTTCGGCGGAGCCGCGGGCTGAACCGGTACGGACATGAGCCGTTACGGCCCGTGCGCCCCGGCCCCCGGACGGCGCCGCGCGGCCCGGAGCCGTCCGCGCGTGAGCGGTGCCGCGCGGCTCAGTTCGCCTCGGCGCTCCTCGGGGACGGCGGGTCCAGATGCGGGGCCAGCCAGGTCGGCACGCCCCCGAGCAGACGGAACAGCCGCCCCGCCTCGGTACGCAGCCGGGTCGCCGTCTCGGGCTCCGGCTCGGCGTCGGCGAGGGCGATGAGGGCCGGAGCCGTACCGATCAGGTAGCCCAGCTCCTCACGCAGCCGCAGGGATTCGGCGAAACCGTGCCGCGCCTTTGCCCTCTCGCCCTCCCGCAGGGCGAGCAGGGCGAGATGGCGCCAGGTGGAGGAGAGCAATAACGCGTCGCCCTGGGCGGTGGCACCGGCGTGGGCCCTGCGGTACGCGGCACGTGCCGCCTGGGGCGAGTCGGCGATGTTGTGCGCGATCAGACCGCGGCGGAAGTCCAGCAGCGGGCGGCCCGGAGCGGTCGGGGAGAGGAGCGCGGCGGCCCGGCTCAGGGCGACACTGGCCTCGTCCGCCCGGTCCCGCTCGCCCAGGAGTGTCGACGCGTACGCCAGGTGGCCGCGCTCGCAGGCCGCGGCGCCGCGCTCGGCGTCGTCGTGGGCCAGCGCCTCGGCGGTGCGCAGGGCGTCCTCGGCCTCGGTCCAGCCCTGCCCCGTGTACAGGCAGCGCTCGGTCAGCAGCGCGGTCCGCTGGAGTGCCGCGGCCGGGTCCGTGGCGGCGTCGTGTTCGAGCAGTGCGGCGGCGTCCGTCCAGCAGGCGCGGGACCGCAGTCGCCATACCGCGGTCTGGAGCGGCGGATCGTCATCTGCTGTCGTGCCGGAACCAGACATGGCGGTATGCGCCACATTGCCCTCCCCTAGCGCGCCATCGAGCAGTTGAGTCTGGGCGGCATCTCAGCACGGATGGGCACGCCGGGCCAAGAGGTCGTAGCCATGTCAGGTGAAAGATTTCACAAACGACGGCACCGGCGCGGGAGGACCGGCGGGGGCCGGGACTCAGCTCATACGCAGGGCGAGGAAGAAGTCGAGCTTGTCCTCCAGACGCGAGAGGTCACGCCCCGTCAACTGCTCGATTCGCCCGACCCGGTAGCGCAGCGTGTTGACGTGGAGGTGGAGCCGGGAGGCGCAGCGGGTCCAGGAGCCGTCGCAGTCCAGGAACGCCTCCAGCGTCGGAATCAGCTCCGCGCGGTGGCGGCGGTCGTAGTCGCGCAGCGGGTCGAGCAGCCGTGCGGTGAACGCGCGGCGCACGTCGTCCGGGACGAACGGCAGCAGCAGGACGTGCGAGGCCAGTTCGTGGTGCCCGGCCGCGCAGACCCGGCCCGGGCGGGCCGCCGCCACCCGGCGCGCGTGCCGGGCCTCCTCCAGCGCGCCGCGCAGCCCCTCGGGCGAGTGCACGGCCGCGCTGACGCCGAGGGTGAGCCGGCCGTCGTCGGCCAGGCCCGCGGAGAGGGGTTCGCGGACGGCCGCGAGCAGGACCTCGGCGTTCAGCGAGACGTCCTCGCCGTCGGGCTCGGGGCCGCCACCGGCACCCTGGGCGGGCACGGCGGGAGCAGGCAGGGGCACGAGGGCCACGGCCTCGTCGCCCGTGTCGGCGACGGCCGTCCGGTCGGCAAAGTCGGCGCCGGTGACCGCCGGGTCGGCCAGGATCTCCTCCAGCAGCGCCTGCGCGATCGCGCCACCCGTGAGGGCGGCCCCGGGGCCGCCGAGAGTCGCGGCCTCGCCCCCGGCTCCGTCCCGTTCGACGCGCGCCACCACGACCTGCCACCGCGGCGCCGCCCCCAGACCTGGCAGCAGCACCGGGGCGGCGACCCGCAACCGGGCGGCGATCTCGGCGGGCGGCGCCCCCGTCTGGACCAGCTCCACGACTTCCTGGGCGAGCCTTCGGCGTACCGCACGGGCCGCGTCGCGCCGGTCCCGTTCGACCGCGATCAGCTGGGTGACGCCCTGAAGGAGATCCAGTCGGGCCGCGGGCCAGTCGCCCGGGTCCGCCTCGACCGCGAGCAGCCAGTCGGACAGCCACGACGCGCGCACGTCCCCGGAGATCGAGGCCGCGCCCCGCCCGGTGTTCCGGATCGGGAGGAGAGCGTACGTGGTGCCGTCGACCACGGCCCGGTGCGGGGGCCGGTGGCCGCCGCGGGCGGCGGCCAGGTGGTGCCCGGCGAGCGCCGCGCCGACCGGCCTCGGCAGCGGGGCGGCACCGGCCCCCGCCACCTGCCGCCCGGTGGGGGAGAGCACCCAGGCGCGCAGGTCGAGGTCGGAGCCGAGCAGATCGAGGACCACGTCCGGGCCGCCACCGGCCGGCCCCGACGTCATCAGCCTGCGGTGCCGGTCCACGACCGCGGCCAGATCGCCCGCGCGCTCGCCCGACACCTGGCGCACCACGTGCTCGGTGATCGTCGCGAACGCCACGGTCTCGTGGACGGCGAAGAGCGGCAGCCGGTGCCGGGCGCAGGCGTCGACCAGATCGCCGGGAACGGCCCCCAGCTCCGCCTCGCCGGCCGCGAGCCCGGCGACCCCCGAACCCACCAGGATGCGCACGAACGGCTCCGAATCCGCCGCGTCGCGACGCCAGGCCAGCCCCGTCAGGACCAGCTCACCGCCCGACAGATAGCGGCTGGGGTCGCGCAGGTCCGTGGTCATCACACCCCGTACGGCCCGGTCCAGCTCGTCCTCGCCGCCGAGCAGCCGCAGCCCCAGCGCGTCGGTCTCCAGCAGTGCGCGCAGCCGCATCTCGTCGCCGCCGATCTCTTCCGTTGGTGCGGGTGACAACCGGGTGATGCGGTGAGACCACCGATACCCGCCATTCGTTCGAATCTACAAGACGACGAGAACGACCGGCCAACGCCTTCATGGTTTCGGTGACTGCACCGGGTGGAGCACCGCTTGTGTACTGGGCCCCGTGCCGCGATAACCACACAGGGAAGACCCGACGAGGACCGGCCGCCCCGCCCTCGGGCTCCGGCCCTCGCCCTCCCGCCCCGGGGCCGGAGGGCGACGACCCCGATCGAGGAGAGAGCCGCCCATGGACTTCCTTCGCCCCGCCGACTGGCAGGAGGCGCTCGCCGCCAAGGCCGCGCACCCGACGGCCGTGCCCATCGCGGGCGGCACCGACGTGATGGTCGAGATCAACTTCGACCACCGGCGACCCGAGTACCTCATGGACCTCGGCCGCGTCGACGAGCTGTCCGCATGGGAGGTGGGCGAGGAGAGCGTACGGCTCGGCGCGTCCGTGCCGTACAGCCGGATCATCGAACACCTGAGCGCCGAGCTGCCGGGCCTGGCGCTCGCCGCGCACACCGTCGCCTCCCCGCAGATCCGCAACCGCGGCGGCGTCGGCGGCAACCTGGGCACCGCCTCGCCCGCCGGGGACGCCCACCCGGCACTGCTCGCCGCGGGCGCCGAGGTGGAGGCCGCGTCCGTGCGCGGGACCAGGATGATCCCGATCGACGCCTTCTACACCGGCGTCAAGCGCAACGCTCTCGCCCCGGACGAGCTGATCCGGGCCGTGCACGTCACAAGGGCCGACGGGCCGCAGCAGTACTCCAAGGTCGGCACCCGCAACGCCATGGTCATCGCCGTCTGCGCCTTCGGACTGGCCCTGCACCCCGCGACCCGCACGGTCCGCACCGGCATCGGCTCCGCCGCGCCCACACCCGTCCGGGCGAAGGAGGCCGAGGAGTTCCTGAACGCCGCGCTCGACGAGGGCGGGTTCTGGGACAGCCGCACGGCCCTCGCCCCGTCCCTCGTCCGACGGTTCGCCGACCTCGCCGCCGGCGCCTGCAACCCGATCGACGACGTGCGAGGCACCGCGCGCTACCGCAGACACGCGGTCGGGGTCATGGCCCGCCGTACCCTCGGCTGGACCTGGGACTCGTACCGCGGCGACGGCCGCAGCAGCGAAGGAGCCGCCTGATCATGCGTGTCGCATTCACCGTCAACGGCCGCCGCTGCGAGGCGGACGACGTCTGGGAGGGCGAGTCCCTGCTCCACGTCCTGCGGGAGCGGATGGGCCTGCCCGGCTCGAAGAACGCCTGCGAACAGGGCGAATGCGGGTCGTGCACGGTCCGCCTGGACGGAGTGCCGGTCTGCTCCTGCCTGGTCGCCGCAGGGCAGGCCGAGGGGCGCGAGATCCTCACCGTGGAGGGCCTCGCCGACTTCCGCGCCCGGCGCTCCCGGGCACGTGCCGACGGCGACGGCAGCGCACTCGACGCGACCCGGCCACAGCCCGCACCGGCCGGGCCCGAGCCCCGGGACGGCGGCGAACTCGCCCCGATCCAAAAGGCGTTCATCGACGCCGGGGCCGTCCAGTGCGGCTTTTGCACCCCCGGCCTGCTCGTCGCCGCCGACGCGCTGCTCGAACACGACCCGCGGCCCTCCGACGCGGACATCCGCGAGGCACTCTCCGGGAACCTCTGCCGCTGCACCGGTTACGAGAAGATCCTGGACGCGGTCCGCCTCGCGGCCGCCCGCACGGAAGGGGAGGTCTGACGATGGGCGTCACCGGCGATCCCACCGGCATCGACCAGGGCGCCCGCACCCGGGGCGGCATCGGCGAGTCCACCCCGCGCCCCGACGGCGTCCTGAAGGTCACCGGAGAGTTCGCGTACTCCTCCGACATGTGGCACGAGGACATGCTCTGGGGCCACACCCTGCGCTCCACGGTCGCGCATGCCGAGATCGTCTCCCTCGACATCACGGAGGCGCTCGCCACCCCCGGCGTCCACGCCGTGCTCACCCACGACGACCTGCCCGCCCCCGTCAAGAACTACGGGCTGGAGATCCAGGACACCCCGGCCCTCGCCCTCGGCAAGGTCCGCCACCACGGCGAACCCGTGGCGCTCGTCGCCGCCGACCACCCCGAGACGGCCCGCCGCGCCGCCGCGAGGATCAGGATCGACTACCGCGAACTGCCCGTCGTCACCGACGAGGCGTCCGCGCTCGCCCCCGATGCCCCGCTCGTCCACGAGCACCGCACCGACCACCACGCCGGACACGTACCGCACCCCAACGTCGTCCACCGCCAGCCCATCGTCCGCGGCGACGCGGACGCGGCGGCGGCCCGCGCCGATGTCGTGGTCGGCGGCGAGTACGTCTTCGGCATGCAGGACCAGGCATTCCTCGGGCCCGAGTCCGGGCTGGCCGTGCCCGCCGAGGACGGCGGCGTCGATCTGTACGTCGCCACCCAGTGGCTCCACGCCGACCGGCGGCAGATCGCCCCCGTCCTCGGCCTGCCCGAGGACAAGGTCCGCATGACGCTCTCCGGCGTCGGCGGGGCCTTCGGCGGACGCGAGGACCTCTCGATGCAGATCCACGCCTGCCTCCTCGCCCTGCGCACCGGCAGACCCGTCAAGATGGTCTACAACCGCTTCGAGTCCTTCTTCGGACACGTCCACCGGCACCCCGCCAGGCTCCGGTACGAGCACGGGGCCACCCGCGACGGCAGGCTGACCCACGTGAGGTGCCGCATCGTGCTGGACGGCGGGGCCTACGCCTCCTCCTCCCCGGCGGTCGTCGGCAACGCCGCCTCGCTCGGCGTCGGCCCGTACGTCGTCGACGACGTCGACATCGAGGCGATCGCCCTCTACACCAACAACCCGCCGTGCGGGGCCATGCGCGGCTTCGGCGCCGTCCAGGCGTGCTTCGCCTACGAGGCCCAGATGGACAAGCTGGCCGCCGCGCTCGGCATGGACCCCGTCGATTTCCGGCAGATCAACGCCATGGAGCAGGGCAGCGTGCTGCCCACCGGACAGGTCGTCGACTCGCCCGCCCCCGTCGCCGAACTGCTGCGCCGGGTCAAGGCCAGGCCGCTGCCGCCCGAGCGCCAGTGGGAGAGCGCCGGCGAGCGGCCCGACGTGCGGGCCCTGCCCGGCGGACTGTCCAACACCACCCATGGCGAAGGCGTCGTACGCGGGGTCGGCTACGCGGTCGGCATCAAGAACGTCGGTTTCTCCGAGGGCTTCGACGACTACTCCACCGCCCGGGTCCGCATGCAGGTCATCGGCGGCGAACCCGTCGCGACCGTGCACACCGCCATGGCGGAGGTCGGCCAGGGCGGCGTCACCGTCCACGCCCAGATCGCCCGCACCGAACTCGGCGTCGCCCGGGTCACCATCCAGCCCGCCGACACCCGGGTCGGCTCGGCGGGCTCCACCTCCGCGTCCCGGCAGACATACGTCACCGGGGGCGCCGTGAAACACGCCTGCGAGGCCGTCCGCGAGAAGATCCTGGAGCTGGGCCGCCGCAGGTTCGGCCCGTACCACCCCGCCTGGGCCACCGCCGAACTGCGCCTGGAGGACGGCAAGGTCGTCACCGACGGCGGCGAGGCGCTGGCCGCGCTGGCGGACGTGCTGGAGGGCGAGAGCGTCGAGGCCGAACTCGAGTGGCGCCACCGCCCCACCGAACCGTTCGACCTGCGCACCGGACAGGGCGACGGACACGTCCAGTACTCCTTCGCCGCCCACCGCGCGGTCGTCGAGGTCGACACCGAACTCGGCCTGGTCAAGGTCGTCGAACTGGCCTGCGCCCAGGACGTCGGCAAGGCGCTCAACCCGCTGTCCGTCGAGGGACAGATCCAGGGCGGCACCACCCAGGGCCTGGGCATCGCCGTCATGGAGGAGATCGTCGTCGACCCGCTGACCGCGAAGGTGCGCAACCCCTCCTTCACGGACTATCTGATCCCCACCATCCTGGACACCCCGGCCATCCCCGTCGACGTGCTCGAACTCGCCGACGACCACGCCCCGTACGGGCTGCGCGGCGTCGGCGAGGCCCCCACCCTGTCGTCGACCCCGGCCGTCCTCGCGGCGATCCGGAACGCGACGGGCCTGGAGCTCGACAGGACCCCGGTGCGCCCCGAACACCTCACGGGCACCTGAGCCGCCGCACCCCCCGCCCACGCCCGGGGGCCCGGGGCAGACTCCGTGCCGCCACGGGGCCGGGACCGGGGTGTTCGTCGTGTACGTCACGCCCGGACCGGGCGAGAGTGGCCCCGCTACCCGCGGCGCCGGCCGTACGCTTCCGTCGGCCCGCCGCGTCGCCGCCGAGCGTCCGCCGGACTCCCGCAACTCCTCCGACCGCCCCGCAGCCAAGGAGAAACGCCATGCTGGACATCGCCGAGGAACTGAGCCGCTGGGCAGGGCGGGGACGCGACTTCGCCGTCGCCACCGTCGTCGCGGTCGGCGGCAGCGCGCCCCGCGGTCCGGGTGCCGCGCTCGCCGTCGACCGCGACGGCACGGCGATCGGGGCGGTCTCCGGCGGGTGCGTCGAGGGCGCGGTGTACGCACTGTGCGAGCGGGCGCTGGACGACGGCACGACCGTTCGCGAGCGGTTCGGCTACAGCGATGACGACGCCTTCGCGGTCGGCCTGACCTGCGGCGGCGTCATCGACGTCCTGGTGACCCCGATCCGCGCGGACGACCCCGCGCGGGCGGTGTTCGCCGCCGCGCTCGACGCCGCCGCACGCGGGGAGGCGGCGGCCGTGGCCCGGATCACGGACGGCCCCGCGCAGCTCCTCGGCCGCCCCCTGCTCGTGCGCCCCGACGGCTCGTACGAGGGCGGACTCGGCGGGCCCCCGGAGCTGGACCGCACGGCGGCGGCCGAGACCCGCGCGATGCTGGACACCGGCCGCACCGGCCCCCTCACCATCGGCGCCGAGGGATCGCGCTGCGGGCAACCGCTCACCCTGCTCGTCGAGTCGAGCGTCCCGCCGCCCCGGATGATCGTCTTCGGCGCCGTCGACTTCGCCGCGGCTCTCGTACGGGCGGGCACGTTCCTCGGATACCACGTCACCGTCTGCGACGCGCGCCCCGTGTTCACCACCCGCGCCCGGTTCCCGGACGCCGACGAACTGGTCGTCGACTGGCCGCACCGCTATCTCGCGGCGACCGACATCGACCCCCGCACGGTCCTGTGCGTCCTCACCCACGACCCGAGGTTCGACATCCCGCTGCTCGAACGGGCGCTGCGGCTGCCGGTGGCGTACGTCGGAGCGATGGGGTCGCGCCGCACCCACCTGGAACGCATCGAACGGCTGCGCGAAGTCGGTGTCACCGAGTCGGAACTGGCCAGGCTGCGTTCCCCGATCGGCCTCGACCTCGGTGCCCGCACCCCCGAGGAGACCGCGCTCTCCATCGCCGCCGAGATCGTCGCCGACCTGCGCGGCGGCAGCGGCGTACCTCTCAGGGGGGCGCACACCCCCATCCACCACGAGGGCGGCCCGCCGCCGACCGGGATGACGACGTCCGTGGCCTGAACCCTCCTGTGCGCTCCGGTGGATCGCGGGCGGACCCGCGACTGTACGGGCAGGTGAACGGTGGTGCGTCACGGGCGAACCGCAGCGAATCGTTCCGGGCCGCGTCCCCGACACGAAGAGCTTCGCCCCCGGCGAGGAGGCCGACGACACCGTCCGGGGCGAGGCGGCCCGGATCAGCGGCGGCCGAGCGCGCCGCGCGCCATCACGGCGGCGCACACCAGCGCGGGCAGCGCCGCGAGCGCGAAACAGACGGGCGGCGGCAGCCGGTCCACCAGGAGACCCGCCCCAGCGCTGCCCAGCGCGGACCCGGCATTGACCGCCGTGTTGACCCACGCACCCGCCCGGGTGCGCGCACCCGCGTCCACGGACTCGTCCGCGACGAGATACGCCGTCGTCAGGGCCGGGGCGACGAAGACCCCGGCCGCCGCCACCACCGCGACCAGCACCGGCACGCCGGGCGAGAGACCGGCCACGACCAGGGCCACGCCCAGGCCGGCGACCAGGACCGGCAGCCGCACCCGGTTCGGGGCACGCCAGGGGACCGCACCGTACGCGAGCCCGCCGACCGCGCTGCCCGCCGACAGCGCCGCCAGCACCCACGCCACCGACCCGCCCCTGTGGTGCTGCTCGGCGAACGCCACCACCAGCAGGTCCAGGCCGCCCAGACACAACCCCACCGCGGCGGCCACGAGCGCGGCGTGCCGCAGCCCGGCGAGCCCGAGCGGCGACCGCCGCCGGCCGCTCCCCGCCTCCGGCGCGGCGCCCCGACCGGCCGAAGGCCCCGGGCGCGTCCCACGCACCGCGGGCGAGCACACCAGCGCCCCCGTGCCCGCCAGCACCAGCGCGGCGCTGATCGCGACGCCCGCCGCGGGGACGGTGTGACCGATCACCACACCCACCAGCAACGGCCCGGTGACGAACAGCAGTTCCTCGGCGACGCCGTCCAGACTGTACGCACGCCGCAGCAGCTCCCGGTCCGGGACGAGACGGCTCCACAGGGTCCGCATCACCGGACCCAGCGGCGGCGTGCACGCGCCCGCCGCGGCGGCGAGCACCCCCAGCACCGGCGCCGGGGCGCCCGGGCGCCAGGTGGCGTACGCCAGGACGGTGAGCAGGACCGCGTACACACCGGCCATCGGCGGCAGGGCCCGGCGCGGCCCGTACCGGTCGACCAACGCGGCACGAGCGGGGGAGAGAAGGACGCTGGTGGCCCCGAACAGGGCCATGACCACACCGGCCGCGGAGAAGGAGCCGGTGGCGTCCTTCACCGCCAGCATCAGGGAGAGCGAGATCATCCCGTACGACAGCCGCCCCACGAGGGCGGCACCGAAGGTCGGGGCGGCGTGCGGGGTGCGCAGGACGGCGGCGTACGAAGGGGCGCGCGAAGGCGCGGGGGAGGGCCGGAGCATGAGGACGTTCCTCGTGAGGGCGACGCGCGGAACGGCGCCGCGGGCATGCGGGGACACCAAAGGCCCGCACCCGGTGGGACGGGGGCGCGGCCGGAACGGGGTCCTACGCACGGGGGAGGAACATGCGCGTCAACGTACCAGGAGGAGCGGTGTGCGGTGGAGGGCGGTGCGGCGGCGGCCCGCGGGGCGCGGACCGTACGCCGCCCCCGCCGTCCTCGTCCGGGCACCGCCACAGCAAGGCCCGGACGGCTCGACGGGCCACGGCGGGCCCCGTACGGTGCGGGCCATGACGACGCCGGCGCACCGGATCCTCCAGGCACTCGACCGTTTCAACACCGCCCATCCCTGGGACCACAACGCGCACTTCCACCGCTGGATCCTGCGACAGCTCCCCCGCCGGTGCGACAGCGCCCTGGACGTCGGCTGCGGCAGCGGGGACCTGGCCAGGCTCCTGACGACCCGGGCGAGGACGGTGCACGCCGTCGACGCCGACCCGGACATCGTGGCCCGGGCCCGTGAACTCACCGGCCCCGCAGCCCCGTTGACCTTCACCGTCGCCGAGGCGCCGACCGGGATGCCGGCCGGCCCGTACGACGTGATCACATGCGTCGCCACCGTCCACCACCTTCCGTTCACCGAGGCCCTCGCCGGATTCCGGGAGCGTCTGGCGCCCGGCGGAACCCTGGTGGTGGTCGGCCTCGCCCGCGAGGAGACCAGGGGCGACCACCTGCTGGCCCTCGTCTCCAGCCCGCTGAACGTCGCCATGGGCTGGGTCAGGAACAGGGGCCGCAGGGCGCCGCGCCCGGTATCGATGACCGCCGTGACCCGGCCGGCCCGGATGACGTTCCGTGAGATCGTTCGCGAGGCACGTGACGTGCTGCCCGGCGCGGAGGCGAGGCGCAGGCTGTTCTGGCGGTACACGCTGGTGTGGCGCGACGGTCCGGGCAGGGGCTGACCGCGAGGGGCCCCGCCGGTCCGGTGCCCGGCCCTGTCCCGCTCCGGGCTGCTCCACCGGAATGAACTGCGTGCGCCGACGAGGTGTCCCCCGGCCGCTCCACCGGCCGTCACACGCCGCACGCCCCTTATAACGGGCGCGTCGTCATGAGAACGGAACAGCCGGAGAAAGGGCGGGCGATGACACTCGGAGCCGAGGACCGCATGGCCGTCACGGAGCTGATCGGCCTGCATGGGCACCTGGTCGACAACGGTGAACTCGACCGCTTGGACGAGCTGTTCACCGCCGACGTGGTCTATGACGCCACGGCCATGGGGCACGGCACGATGCACGGGACGGCGGCCGTCCGGGAGACCGCACGGGCGATGCGGGACCACGGGCCGCTCGGTCATCACGTGACCAACATCGTCCTCACCGCGGTCGACGGCGACCGGGTGCGGGCCCGGTCCAAGGGGATCGGGGTCAGGGCGGACGGCAGCTGCGCAAGCGTGACCTACGACGACCTCGTCGTGCGCGGCCCGAACGGGTGGCGCATCAGCCGCCGCGAGGTCACGGGACGGCGCCCGTCCACCGGGTCCGACGAGCGCACCGAGTGAGCCGTCGCGCACGCACCGCCGCGCCCCACGATCGACGGCGCCCCCTCCGTGACCGGAAGGGGCGCCGTCGGTGTCGCCCGGTCAGGCGGCAGGCGTTCTCGACGTGTCGATGACCTGGCGGATCGCCCGGCCCGAGGCGAGCTCCTCCAACGCCTCGTTGATGCCGGTCAGCGGCAGCGTGCCGGTGTGCATCCGCTCCACCGGCATCAGGCCCGCCCGCCAAAGGTCCAGGAACCGCGGGATGTCGCGACGCGGGACCGCGTCGCCCATGTACGAACCGATCAGGGACTTGCCCTCGCCCGCGAACGCCAGCGCCGGCACCTCCAGCACCCGGTCGGGGGCCGGCAGGCCCACCGAGACGACCCTGCCGCCCCGGGCCACGACCGTCAGGCACTCGGCCATCACCTTCGGGCTGCCCACCGCCTCGATCGCCACCTCGGCGCCGCCGGAGGTGAGTTCGCGGATCGCCTCGACGGCGTCGGCGGGGGCGTACGCGTGGGTCGCGCCCAGCTGGAGGGCCAGTTCGCGCTTCTCCAGGACCGGGTCGACCGCGATGATCGGGTACGCGCCCGCCGCGCGGGCCCCCAGCACGGCGGACAGGCCCACGCCGCCCAGGCCGTAGACGACCGTCGACTGGCCGGGGCGCAGGGCCGCCGTGTTGATGACGGCCCCGGCGCCGGTCAGGACCGCGCAGCCGAACATCGACGCCACCGTGAACGGGACGTCCCGGGGTATCGGCACCACCGACTCCTGGGCCACCACCACGTGTTCGGAGAACGCGGAGACGCCCAGCTGGTGGTGGACGGGGGCGCCCGAGGCGTCGGTCAGCAGCGACGGGCCGTGCAGCAGCGCCCCTGTCCCGTTCGCCGCCGCCGCGCGCTCGCACAGGGCGGGCCGCCCCGCCGCGCAGTCGGCGCAGAAACCGCAGCTCGGCACGAAGACCAGCGCCACGTGGTCGCCGGGGGAGACCCGGCCGACGCCCGGACCTGTCTCCTCCACGACGCCGACCGCCTCGTGACCGAGCGCCATCGGCAGCGGGCGCACCCGGTCGCCATTGACCACCGAGAGGTCCGAGTGGCAGAGCGAGGCGGCCGCGATCCGCACCAGCACCTCGCCCTCGCGCGGCGCGCCCAGTTCCAGCTCCTCCACCTCCACCGGGCGGGTCGTGGCGTAGGGGCGGGCCGTCGACACCCCGCGCAGTACCGCCGCGCGGGTCCTCATGCCTGGGTCTCCGGGCGCGGGGCGCAGCGCAGCACGTCGCGGCTCTCCAGCAGCGGGACGACCTCGCCGAGCACGATCCGCTGGAAGTGCGGGGTGGCGCAGTGGGCGGTGAAGTCGGCCTCGGAGGCGTACTCCTCGTACAGCACGATCGCCCGCGGGTCCTCCGTGCCCTGGTGGACCCGGTAGGCGAGGTTGCCGGGCTCCCGGCGGGAGGCGGCGGCCATGGAGTCCAGGAGGGGGAGGACGGTGTCCTGCTCGCCCTCCTTGGTGCGGTAGCGGGCGACAACGACGTAGGTCATGGGGTTCACTCCTGGGGGGGTGCGGTGGGCCTCTTCGGCGCGGCGGGCGGGACCGGCGGCAGCTGGTCGCGGCGCAGGCTCCAGAGGCGGGGGTCGGACGTGGCGGCGGCGACGGAGCCCAGGGCCAGTGCCAGCGCCACGTCCGCGGGGGTCTCCACGAAGCCCGCGGCGACCGACGGGGACATCGCGCGCTGCGCCTGCGCGCTCATCCGGGCGACGATCGGGGCGGGCATGATCTCGACCAGGTCCGGCGCCCCGCGCGAGATCGCGTCCGTGGAGCGGCGCAGGTTGGACCGGTCGGTGACGAACACCTTCATCATCGTCAGCAGGCCGAGCGGGCGGCCCTTCTCTATGAGGGAGAGCCGGGTGCTGACCACGCCGTGGGCGCCCATGTTCTTGATGAACTCCAGCGCGCCCCTGTCCTGGGCCAGGCCGGGGCTGCTGTCGACGTTCACGAACACGGTCTTCCCCGCCCGGCCCAGCGCCGGTACGACCTGGGGCAGTTGGCCCACCGCGAGCGACGCGACGATGCACACCCGGGCCGGCGCGGTCAGGAACTGGCGCAGCGGCTGGGTGCCGACGACCGATGCGACGACCGGGACCTCGGCGAGGGCGGAGGCGAGCCGGGGGTCGAGCGCGGCGCCGGACCGGGACGGGGAAGGATTCATGGCAAGGACCTGCCTGGGAGGGAGGGTTCGTGGCGGCTGGGCTCAGCTCAGCGGAGACGTACCGAATCGGCTGGGAAGGCCCAGTTTGCCAGGGTTGAGAATGCCCTTCGGGTCCAGGGCGTTCTTCACCGCGACGAAGGCCGCGAAGCCCGCGCCGAGGGAGTCCGCCACGTAGGGGCCGCGCAGCAGACCGCAGCCGTGGTGGTGGCTGAGCGCCGCCGCGTGCTTGATCAGTACGGCGTTGGCGGCGTCCCACACCGCGCGGTACCAGTCGCGGCGCGCCTCGGGGGCCACGTTCCCGCGCAGCGAGAAGTAGACGCAGGCGCCGTCGGTGTACGCGTGCGACTGGTGGGCGGAGGCGGCCAGGGTGCCGTCCACCGCCTGGATCGCGGCGACCACCTCGTCGTAGATCACCGGCAGGTCGGTCCAGGACGCGGCCATCTCCAGGGTGTCGGCGACGAAGCCCGGACCGGGCTCGAAGCCGTCGGCGGACTTGCCGACCAGCATCCGCTCGTCCAGCCAGCGCTCGAAGACGGCCTGGCTGTCCAGCTCGGGGCCGTACTCCTCGCAGACCTCCTTGGCGACCTTGATCGAGGCGTCGACGATCGCCGGGTCGCCCTCGTCCGCGATCAGCAGGAGGTTGGTCCCCGGGTGGCCGAAGTGGGTGCCCGACTCCAGGGTGTCGTACAGGCGCAGGACGGCCGGGGTGGCGCCGCGCTGCATGATCCGGCGGCAGGCGTCCAGGCCCTCGGCGAAGGTCGCGAAGCCGTACGCGGCGGCGGAGGCGTACTCCGGCAGCGGGTGGACCCGCAGCCGGGCCGAGACGATGACGCCGAGGGTGCCCTCGGAACCGACGAACAGCTGGCGCAGGTCCGGACCGACCGCGGCACGGGCGTAGTCGCCGTAGGTGGCCCGCGTGCCGTCCGCGTGCACGACGTCGACACCGACGACCATGTCCTCGATCTTGCCGTACCGGGTGGAGAGCTGGCCGGCGCCGCGGCAGGCGATCCAGCCGCCGACGGTGGAGACGGCGAACGCGGACGGCCAGTGGCCGGTGGTGACGCCGTACTCCTCCTGGAGCTGCTTCTCGAAGAGGTCCCCGAACATGCCGGGCTGGACGTCCACGATGTTCGACTCGGCGTCGAAGCCGATGATCCCGTCGAGCCTGCACAGGTCGAGGACGACGCCGCCGAAGACGGGGAGTGCGGCGCCCGTGACGTTGGAGCGGCCCGCCGACGGGGTGACCGGGACGCCGGCCTCGTGGCAGATCCGCATCACGGCCGCGACCTGGTCGGCGTCGGCGGCCTCGACGATCACGGCGTCGGGGGTCGCCGGGCGGCCCTCGGTCTCGCCGATCATCGAACCGGCCCACCAGTCACGGGTCCGGGTGACGACCTCCTCGCGCGAGGTGTGCACCGCGTGCGCGACCTCGCGCAGTGCCTCGACCACGGCCTCGGGGACCTCGACCGGGTCCACCTGGAGAGCGGCCTCGCCGTCGCCGATCGGGGTGTTCTGCGCCCACTTGGCGAAGCTGGGCGCACCGACGGTGTAGTTGCCCCGGTTGAACGGGTGGGTGATGGTCTGACGGCTGATCATGCTGCTGTCCCTTCGAGGAGTACGGACTTTTCGTGACGGACGGCTGCGAGGTACTCGGCGACCGAGCGCTCGACCTGCGCCTGCGTGAGGTTCAGTTCCTGGCCGAGGATCGCGCCGACGGCCTCGGCGGCGTCGACGGACGCGTCCCGGGCGAACAGCCGGGCGCGGGTGCGGCGCGAGAGGACGTCGTCGACCGAACGGGCCAGCTCGGCGCGGGCCGCGTACACGACCTCCGCCCTGGTGTACGGGAGTCCCGCGACGACCGGCTCGGCCAGCGACGGGTCGTCCTGGATGAGGTCGCCGACGAACCGGGCCTCGGTGCCGAAGCGTTCGCCGAGGTGCGCGGCGATGCCGCCGGACGCGGCGACGGCCTCGGAGTCGTAACCGGCGCCGCCCAGCAGCGGGAGGTCGGTGGTACGGCTCCTCGCCTTGCGGCCGAGGACCGTCATCACCTTGTCGATGACGAGTTCGCCCATGTGCCGGCTGGTGGTGAGCTTGCCCCCGGTCACCGTCACCATGCCGGTGCGGCCGATGGTGATGTGGTGGTCGCGGCGCATGTCGAGGGTGGCGCCCTCCTTGCCGCCGACCAGCGGACGCAGACCGCCGATCGAGCCGACCACGTCGTCCGGGGTGAGCTTCCCCTCGAAGGCGGTGTTGGCGCCCTCCAGCAGGAAGTGCATCTCCTCGCGGGTGCAGTGCACGTCGTCCGGGGAGCCCTGGTAGTCCTCGTCGGTGGTGCCCAGGACGACGCTGTTGCCCCAGCGGGTGCAGGTCGCACGGCGGGCCCGGCCGGGGATCGGCACGGTGACCGTGCAGTTGATCCGCACCTTGTCCCACGGCACCACGATGTGGACGCCCTTGGCGGGCCTCACCTGTGGCCTGTGGCCGTCGTCCGCCTTCGCGTCCAGTTCGTCGGTCCACACACCGGTGGCGTTGACGACGGCGCGGGCGCGGATGTCGATGGTGTCGCCGTCCGCCCAGACCCGGGCGCCGGACACCTTGCCCGTCTGCATCAGCAGGCCCTCGGCCTTCGCCCCGTTGAGGACCGTCGCGCCGAGTGCGGCGGCGGTGCGGACGATGGTGAGGACGAGACGGGCGTCGTCGGTGCGGGCGTCGAAGTACATCAGCCCGCCCTTGAGGTTCTCGGCGCGCAGCGTCGGCGCCTGTGCGAGGACCTCGGGGACGGTCAGCCGCTGGTGGAGCTTGCCGATCCGCCAGCCGCCGACCAGGTCGTACGTCCACAGCAGGCCCTCGAAGCCCTTGGCGAGGCGGGCGTCGAAGATGCCCTCCTTCTCCAGGATCGGGAAGAGGAACGGCAGCCGGTGCACCAGGTGCGGGGCGTTCTTCCGGAAGCGGTGGCGCTCCAGGAGCGAGTGGCGGACCAGGTTGACGTTGCCCTGCTCGATGTAGCGCAGGCCGCCGTGCACCATCTTCGACGACTTCGACGACGTGCCGGAGGCGAAGTCGTCCTTCTCGATCAGCGCCGCGCGCAGTCCGCGCGAGACCGCGTCCAGCACGGCGTACGCCCCGGTGATGCCGCCGCCGACGACGAGCACGTCGTACGTGTCGTCGGCCAGCCGGCGCTTGAGGGCCGCCCGGTCGAGCAGCAGGGGCGTTCGGCGGGTCGCCGCGGCGTTCCGCCGCGGTTTCCGGGCGGGCATGGTGATCACGACATCAACTCCTGGTGTTTCGGTACGGCGGCCGCGTCGTCGGGGGACGGACCGCCGGTGCGACGGCCGGGGGCCGTCAGTGGGGGGTGGACGTGTTGAGGGGGCGCAGCGCCGGGTCGCCGAGATGCGCGATCAGCACCTCGCGCCAGGCGGCGCGCTGCTCGGCGCGCTCGTCCGCCGGGAGCGACGGTTCGAAGACGTGGCCGTGCGGCTGCGCCTCGACGACCTCCTCCAGCGAGGACCACAGGCCGCGGGCGACCCCGGCCAGATAGGCGGTGCCACGCAGGCTGGCGGTCGCGGAGTCGCAGACCCGCTCCAGCGGCAGACCCGTCAGGTCCGCCTGGATCCGCATCAGCGGGTCGCTGCCGGAGACGCCGCCGCCGACCCGGAGCCGGGTGAACGGGGTGCCCATGGTGTCGGCGACGCCGTCGATCAGGTCGCAGACCGAGTGCGCGATCCCGTCGAGCACGGCGCGGGCGAGATCGGCGCGGGTGGTGGCGAGGGTGAGCCCGGTGAGGGCGGCGGTGGCCTCCGGGTGCCAGACCGGCGTACGGACCCCGGCGAGCGCCGGGACGAAACGCGGGGTGCGGCCCGGCCGGGTGGGGACCCGGCCCGCCTCCTCACCGAGCTCCCTCGGCGACGCGAACAGGCCCAGGTCGTCGCAGAGCCAGCGCAGCGCCGAGCCCGCGGTGGAGGTGTACGCCTCCAGGCTGTAGTGGCTGGTGTCGCCCTGCCGCCGGCCGGGCTGGGCGAGCACCCCGGAGATGTCCGGCCGGGGCAGGGCGGGCGTGGTGCCGGTCGCCGCGTCGACGAACGCGCCGGTCCCGTACACGCACATGCCCTGCCCGGCGGCGAGCCCGCCGAGCGCGACGAGTGCGGCGTGCTGGTCGCCCATGGAGGCGGCCAGCGGGACGGCGACGCCGAGGACGGCCGGGGCGGTGGTGCCGAAACCGGCGTCGTCGGAGCGGAGTTCCGGCAGCAGGTCGAGGGGGAAGCCGAGGTGGCCGATCCACTCCTCGTCCCAGGCGTGCCGCTCCAGCAGATAGCCACCGGTGGACGCGGCGTTGGTCGGGGTGGTGGCGTGCACGGCGCCGCCGGTCAGCCGCCAGATCAGCCAGGTGTCGACGGTGCCGAAGAGCAGCCGCCCCGCCCGGTGCGCCTCGGCCACCTCGGGGTGCGCGGCGATCTGCCGGGCGGCCCAGAGGAACGGGGAGCGGGCTCCGACCGGCCGGCCCTGCCGGGCCAGCAGGGCGGCGTCCCACTCCGCCTCGTACGCGGTGAGTTCCTGCGCGTACCGCCGGTCCTGCCACACCACCGCGGGCAGCAGCGGCCGGCCGGTGACCCGGTCCCACAGCATCGCCGTGGCCCGCTGTGTGGACAGCGCGACCGCGGTGATCTCGATGCCCTCCTCACGGGCCCGGTCGACGGCCCGGCGCGCCACCTCGACGGTGGCGGTCCAGATCTCCATCGGGTCCTGCTCGACGGAGAGGTCGTCCGGGTGGCCGACCGCGATCGACCGGTAGAACACCTCGTGGGCGGCGCCCGAGTCGAGGACGACTCCGGCCCGGGTGCCCGTGGTGCCCTCGTCGATGGACAGCACTCCGCGCCGTGGGGCGGCGCCGGGGAACGTCTGCGTCATTGCAGCCCTTTCGTTGCGGGCATCGCGAGCGAGCCGTGCGGAGAAGAAGGAAGGAGCGGGGGAAGGGAGGGGAGCGGTGGTGGGATGCGGCGGATCAGCGAGCGGCCATGGACCGGGCCGGCCGCGCGGCGGCGTCGGGGTCCTGACCGGCGACCTCGTCGGGCGAGGCGGCCTTCATCGGGTCCCACTTGATCAGCAGACAGGTGATCAGTCCGAGCAGCGGCACGACGGACAGCGCCAGGAAGGTGTCGGCGAGCCCGAGCGATTCCTTGATCTGCGGGAACACATACAGCCCGGCGACACTGCCGAAGCTGCCGACCATGCCGGTGACACCGGTGCCCAGCGCACGCACGTCGCTGCTGTACGAGAGCGCCGCGATGGACTTGCCGTTGGCGCCGGGACCCGCCGAGTGGCACAGGATGAACAGGACCGGCAGCAGGAACGCCACGGCCGTGGGCACCTTCTCGAAGGTCAGCCCCATCGCCACCAGGGCCACGAAGACCCCGGCGAAACCGGCGGCGGAGCTGAGCCGCAGCCCGAGGCGTCGGCCGAAGTACGCGGACAGCAGCCCGCCCGCGATGCCGAAGGCGTTGAACACCATCGACCCGATGGTGGCCTTCTCGAAGCTCTCGCCGAAGATCGCCAGGCTGATCAGCGGCAGGTACCAGCCGACCGCGAAGTACTGCATCGACTGCCCGAGCGAGATCACCGAGGACAGGATCGTGCGCGGCAGGTACGCGCCCTTGAAGAGCAGCCCGGCCTGGCGGAACCCGACGGCGGGCGCCTCGGCGGCGGTGCGGGTCGCCGCGTCGGGCGTACCGGCGACGGCCTTGATCCCGTAGATCCGGTCCAGGTTGGCGACGGAATCCTCCAGCCGCCCCTTGCTGGCCAGCCAGGTGGGGCTCTCCTTGAGCATCAGCGCCTGGCCCAGCAGCAGCACGGCGGCGACGACCGCGGCCGAGCCGACCGACCAGCGCCAGATGTCCGCGCCGACGTCCAGGTGGAAGAAGAACAGGGCCAGTGCGAGGTTGCTGGTGGTGGCGACGTACCAGACGGCCTGCCACAGGTTGAGCCGGCCGCCCAGCTTCGCGGGCGTGTACTCGGCGAGCAGTGCCATGGCCACCGCGAAGTCGATGCCGTACGCGACACCCACCAGGACCCGGCCGAGCCAGACGACAGTGAAGTCACCGGCGAACGCGGCGATCAGGGCGCCCGCGATCGCGAACACCTTGGCGATGAGCAACGGGGGGACGCGGCCGATCCGGGTGGCGAGCCAGCCGCCCACCGGGTTGAAGATGATCGCCAGGGCCGGAGCGGTGGCCGTGAGGATCGAGACCTGGGTGCTCGTGAGCTCCATCTGGGACGTCATCGGCCCCAGGCCCGCGCTCAGCGCGGCGTTGGAGTAGGCGTCGAGGAAGAGCCCGCCGAACACCAGGAACCAGATGATCTGCGCCCGGCCGGTGATCTTTCCCAGCCCATCGATGAGCGCAACGACGTCGGCGACGCCTCTGACGCTCGGACGTTGTGCCATGAGTCCGCCTTCGAGGAAGACCCGTCGGCGGCACGGGGAGCACAGAAACAGGCATGACGAAGCCACCGACAGGTGGTCTGTGTCTGTGCCTGTCAAAACACTGCGGAAAGCGCCGCAGCACGTGAACTGCTGGAACTAGCTACTAGGCAGTGAGGTTAAGAACGCGCCGGGAGGAACGTCAAGGGTTTCGGCCAGGTTACCGAAAAGTGACGGTGGCCGGTGGTCCGGGCGGTGGCCGGAAGCGGAGGCCGGTGCGCCCCCGAACCCGGACCGGGCCGGGGGCGCACCGGGAACCGGCCGCGCGGACCAGGTCAGCGCCCGGCCTGCAGCGCCGCCCAGGTGGCGGCGCCCACGACGCCGTCGGCCGCCAGGCCCCGGCTCGTCTGGTACGCGCGCACCGCCGTCGCCGTCGCCGGGCCGAAGCTCCCGTCGACGGCGAGCGGCGAGCCCAGCGCCGCGGTCAGCGCACGCTGGAGCCGCTTCACCGCGTCGCCCGAGGCACCCTGCCCGATCGTCGGCGTCGCGCCGCCCGACAACAGCGCGGTCCAGGTCCTCGCCCCCACGACGCCGTCGGCGTCCAGTCCCAGGGCCGTCTGGTACGCCCGGACCGCGCTCAGCGTGGCCGGTCCGAAGGAGCCGTCCTCCGCCCCCGCGGGGTGGCCCCGCTCGCCCAGCAGCCGCTGCGCCGCCGCGACCTGCGGACCGGTCGAACCGCTGCGCAGGGTGTCGTACGTGGCGAAGCTCAGCCCGTCGGCCGGGGTGCCGGAGTCCGCGCCGACCAGCTCCATGTACCGCTCCCAGTCCCAGTGCGGGCCGGGGTCGGTGTGGTCGTTGCCGGGGGCCTCGCTGTGCCCGATGATGTGCGCCCGGTCCTTCGGGATGCCGTGCCGGTCGCACAGGTGCCTGGTCAGGGCGGCGGACGAGCGGTACATCGTGTCCGTGAACCAGGACGGGTCGTCGATGAAACCCTCGTGCTCGACGCCGAGCGTCGAGGCGTTGGCGCTGCGTGCGTGGTACGCGGTGTCGGCGTCGCGGACCATCTGGGTGATCTCGCCGTCCGAGGAGCGCACCACGTAGTGCGCGCTCACCCCCGACGCCGGGTCCCGGAACCAGTTGATCGAGCCCGCGTACGAGCCCTGCGTGACATGGATGATCACCTTGTCGATTTCCGCGCTGCGTCCGCCGGCGAAGTTGTCGGCGTGGGCCGGGACCCACAGCGCCGACGGGTAGTCGGGGCTCTGCGTCCGTACGTGAGCGGAGGCCGTCGAGCCCTTCCGCGGGGCGACCCGACGGCCCGTCACCGAGACCCGCTCGCCGCCGGGGACGACGGCGTCGAGGCCGTCGGCCAGGATGTCGTAGACGGCATCGGCGTACAGGGCCGCGGCCGGTCCGTCCGTACCGGCGTACCGGGCGACGACCGGGTACCAGGCGTCGATGTCGTCGCGGTCCCGGGCGTCGAGGCCGAGCGTGTCGGCGTACGCCCGCAGTACCGCGGCGCCGCCCAGGACGTTGGCCGCGGTGTCGGTGCGCAGCTCGGCCGGGGAGGCGCCGGTGAGCGCGGCGGCCCGCTCCAGCGTCCGGTTCACGGGGTTGCTCACCAGGTGCATCACCCCGTACCCGCCCGCCTGGCTGGGCCGCCCGGCATGGCCGTCGAGACGGGTCTCGCCGTAACCGACGGCGGTGAGCAGGTCGCGCGGTACGCCGAACTCCTCGGCCGCCCGCGCGAACGCCCGGTTCATGGGCCGGCCGCCGTCGGGTGCGGCGAGGGCCGGGGCGCCCGCCGCGGCCAGGACGGTGGCGGTGAGGGCCGCCAGAGCGGAGGTACGGACCCTGGCGTGGGAGGCGGCTCGTCGTGACATACCTGCTCCTGCTCTGTGTGGGGGGAAGGCGTGCGTTCCGGGCCCGGGTGGGCGGGAGGGGCGCGGAGCCGCTCAGGGTAATGATGTGTTCAGGTCATGACAATCATCGCGCCCGCGTGTCCCACTCCCGTTCACTCCGACGGAGCTGACGCGCACTGAGAAACCCGAAGCCCGAGCCGGGGCGGTGCGCGGTTCGAGGCCGGGCCGTGGACGCCCGCAGGCCCGGCCCCTGCTGAACGAATGGGGCCGGGCGGGCACCGCTACCAGCGGTCGCGGTGGACGACGTCCGCCACCGGACGCCGCCGGACCGGACCGAAGGAGCCCAGCGGCAGGCCGACCGGGATCACCGCGAAGGTGTGCATGTCCTCGGGGATGCCGAGCACCGCCTTCCATTCCTGCTCCAGCATCAGGTGCCAGACGGTGATGTTCGCCGCGAGCCCCAGCGCCCGCGCGGCCAGCAGCAGGTTCTGCACCCCCGGGTAGACGCACGAGCCTTCGGCGAGCGCCTGGAACCGGTCCTGGATGTTCATCATGTGCTCGGTCGCGGCCGGGCCGAGCGCCCGCGCGGACTCCCGCAGCCCCTCCTCGTCGACCCGCGGCTCCGGGAACCGGTAGCACGGAATGATCAGCGCGGGAGTGTCCGCGAAGTGGTCGCGCTGGTACGCGATCGCGGCGACCATCCGCCCGTACGCCGCCTCGTCCATGCCCTTCGGCGCGTGCTTCCCGGTCGTCGCCAGATACGCGTCCACGCACCGCTTCCACAAGGGCGCGAGACGGGCCATCACCTCACGATCCGTCACCACCACGTACTCGTAGCACTGCATGTTGCCGCCGCTCGGCCCCCAGACCGCGGCCTGCACGAGCCGCTCCAGCATCTCGTCGGGCACCGGGTCCGGCTTGAGGCGGCGCATGGCGCGCATGGTGGACATGACGGTGAACAGTGCCGGTCCGCCGGCCCCGGCCGCGTCCTTCGGCGCATCGCTCGCCGTGACGGCGCCGTCGGCGGTGATGCCGTCGGCCGTCGTGATCGCGTCGGCTGAAATGGTCACGCTGTCCGGAATGCTCGCATCTGTTGTCATGATCGCGGAGTCTATGGTCGCGGTCACCGCGGCGGGAGGGGCCGGACGGCCCCGGTCCCGGTCCACGCGCACCCACCGCCGGGGCGGCGCCGGCAGGTGTCCTACCGCCGGACGGCGCCTCCGTCTGGACCACCCCGGTCTTCGGCGACGACTCCGGCGAGCCCTGCTACAACGCCACCTTCACCAGCGCCCACTGCAACCAGGCCTGGCGTTGGAGCCTCGACTACGTCAAGGACCCGCAGGGCAACGCCCTTTCGTACTTCTACGAGCGGGAGACCAACCACTACGCGCTGAACGGCAAGACGGACGTCAACGGCACCGCCTACCACTCCGGCGGCTACCTGAAGCGCATCGACTACGGCCAGCGCGACGGCCAGGTGTACGCCGCCAAGGCACCCGCCCGGGTCGTCTTCAACACCCAAGAGCGCTGCCTGCCGACCGACACCTTCACCTGCGCGGCGGCCGACTTCAAGAAGGCGAACGCCGCTCACTGGCCGGACGTCCCGATGGACCGGTACTGCGCGGCGAACACCAAGTGCACCGCCTCGCAGGTGGCGCCGTCGTTCTGGACCCGCAAGCGGCTGGCCGGCGTCACCACGCAGATCCGCAAGGACGCCACGACGTACCAGGACGTGGACGCCTGGACCTTCACCCACCTGTTCACCGACAACGGCGACGACTCCAAGACGCTGTGGCTGTCCAAGATCGACCACGAGGGCCGCGTCGGCACCGTCGCCAAGCTTCCCTCGCTGGAGCTCTACGGCATACAGCTCGCCAACCGCGTGGACGCGATCGGCGACAACATCGCCCCCTTCCACCGCTTCCGGCTCGCCGCGGTTCTGAGCGAGACGGGCGCCCAGGTGGACGTCAACTACGCGCCCACCAATTGCAACAAGGCCGCGCTGCCGAAGCCGGGTGAGTCGACCAAGCGCTGCTACCCGGTCAAGTGGTCCCCGCCGGGCTACATCGACCCGATCACGGACTGGTTCCACAAGTACGTCGTCGCGGAGGTCATCGAGACCGACCGCACCGGCGGCGGCGACAAGCTGGTGACGCGGTACGACTACCAGGGCCCGGCCGCCTGGCGGAAGGCCGAGCCGGACGGGATCACCGAGGACAAGTACCTCACGTGGGGCGGCTGGCAGGGCTACGGCAAGGTCAAGGTGACCAGTGGCACCGAGAACAAGCAGTCCACCCGTGTCGACTACACGTACTTCCAGGGAATGGACGGGGACAAGGACCCCGCAGGCGGTACGCGCAGTGCGGAGGTGACCGACTCCGAAGGCACCAAGTACCCGGACCACAAGGAGTTCACCGGTCAGGAGCTGGAGGCCGCGACCTACGACGGCGACAAGCTCGTGTCCAAGTCGATCAACACCCCCGCGCGGTACTTCACCGCGACGGACACCAACACCTGGGGCACCACCAAGGCGTCGATCACCAAGACGACCAAGGTGCGCGGCTACACCGTCACCGAGGGCGGTGACGGCCGCCGCGAGACCGAGCAGAACACCAAGTACGACACGTCCAACGGCACCGGTCGCGTGATCGAGTCCGAGGACCTCGGTGACCTCTCCACCGCCGCCGACGACACATGCACCCGTACCTACTACGCGGACAACACCGCGGCGAACATGATGGAGCTGACGTCACGGATCGAGACGGTCGCCGTCAAGTGCTCCGTGACGCCCGACCGCACGAGTCAGGTCATTTCCGACGAGCGCACCTCGTACGACGGCGGAGCCTTCGGCGCCGCGCCCACCAAGGGCAACGCGACGAAAACCGAGCGCCTCAAGTCGCACGACGGCACCACCGCGACCTATCAGGTGACGGGCACCACGGCATACGACGCCTTCGGCCGACCCACCTCGCAGACCGATGCCGTCGGCGCGGAGACCAAGACCGCGTACACCGATGTCAACGGCCTCATCTCGCAGACGAAGGTGACCAACGCGCTCGGGCACGTCACGACCAGTGACTTCGCCCCGGCCTGGGGCCAGTCCACCGGCCAGACCGATGCGAACGGCAAGCGCACCGACCTCGCCTTCGACGGCCTGGGCCGGCTGACCTCGGTCTGGCTGCCGGATCGCGGCAAGACCCAGACCCCGAGCATCAAGTACGCGTACAACGTACGCCGCGACAAGGTCGTCGCGGTCAAGACGGAGAAGATCGAGGAGGGCGGTTCGTACGGCAGTGAGTACGAGCTGTACGACGGACTGCTGAGGCCCCGCCAGAAGCAGACCGAAGGACCCGGTGGCACCCGCATGGTCGCCGACACCTTCTACGACGCCACCGGCAAGATCCTCAAGACCAACGCCACGTACAACGCGTCCGGGGGGCCCTCGGACGAACTGCTGATCGTGCGCAACGGCGAGGTCGGTGCGCAGACCCAGTACGAGTACGACGGTCTGGGCCGCACCACCGCCGAGATCTTCGCGGTCGCGGGCGCCGAGCAGTGGCGTACCACCTACACCCACGGCGGCGACCGCACCCACATCGACCCGCCGGTCGGCGGCACGCCGACGACGACCCTGACGAACGCCCGTGGCCAGACCACGGAAATGCGTCACTACAAGGGCGCCTCGCCTGTCACGGGAGGCCCGCCCTCGGGCTACGACACCACCACGTACGCGTACACGGCAGCGGGCCAGCTGAAGCAGCTGACCGACGCCAAGGGCAACATCTGGACATACACGTACGACCAGCGAGGCCGGCGGACCGAGGCGCAGGACCCGGACACCGGAACGACGAAGACCACCTACGACGACGCGGACCGGGTTCTCTCGTCCACAGACAGCCGCAACGAGATCATTTCCACGGTCTACGACAAGCTCGGCCGCGTCACGACGACCTGGGACGGCGCGCCGACCACCGGCACCAAGCTCACCGAGCGGCGCTACGACAAGGCCAAGTGGCTGGGCAAGGAATACGCCTCGCTGCGCTACATCAGCAGCACCGAGTACTTCGCCACGGTCGTGCAGTCCATGGACGACTTCTACCGTCCGCTCCAGACGGCCTACTCGGTCCCCGCCTCCCAAGACGCGCTGGCCGGTATCTACACCTACACCGCCACGTACAACCCGGACGGCACCAAGCAGAGCGACGGAGTCCCCGCGGTCGGCGGTCTTGACGCCGAGGTACTCGGCTACGGGTACGACGACCTGCAGCGCATGAGGACGATGAGGGGCGCCACGCCGTACGTCACCAACACCATCTGGTCGGGACGCAGCCTCCTCCAGCAGCTGGAGCTGTCGAACGGCGGAAAGAAGACCTGGCAGACCTTCGACTACGAGACGGGCACCGACCGGCTCATCCGGTCCGTGGTCGATGTCGCGGGTTCCACCACCGGTCCGGCCAAGGAGTCGACCTACTCCTACGACCAGATCGGCAACATCCTGTCGGTCGCGGACACCGCGGGCACCGGGACTCCCGACCTGCAGTGCTTCGCCCATGACTACCAGTACCGGATGACGGAGGCATGGACCCCGGCGACCACCAAGGACGCCGCCAAGGCATCCGGCACCGTCGGAAGCCAGACCCCGCTCGACGGCGCGCGCCCGGCCGCATGCGGCGGCACGCCCGGCAGCTCCCCGCTCGGCGGCCCGGCGGCCTACTGGACCTCGTACACCTTCGACGAGGTCGGCGACCGGCTGTCCGAGACGGTGCATGACACCGGCCTGGACGCCGCCAAGGACATCAAGCGCAACCTGACCTACAAGCCGGGCACGCACCAGGTGTCCAAGGTCGTCGAGAACGCTCCGACCGGAGACCGTGAGTACGCGTACACCTACGACGCCGCGGGCAACACCGAAACCCGCACCATCGGAGGCGACACCCAGACCCTGGAGTACGACGCCACGGGCAAGGTGATCAAGAACAGCCGGCCCGACGACGTCACGACCCCCGACAAGAACGAGGCATCGCAGACCAGTTATCTCTACGACGCCGACGGTGCCCGGATCCAGCGCAAGGACCCCTCGGGCACCACGATCTACCTGCCCGGCGCCGAACTCCGCCTCGACGCCGGTACGTCGACGGTCAAGGCCACCCGCTACTACGGGTACGGCGACTCCACGATCGCGGTCCGTGACAACACCAAGAAGCTCTTCTTCCTCGCCGCGGACCACCACGGCACGGGCGAGCTGTCGATCGACGCGACGACAGGGGCGATCACCCAGCGCCGCTTCGACCCGTACGGAAACAACCGCGGCATCCAGCCCGGGCAAGGCGCTTGGCCGGGCGAGAAGGGCTTCGTGGGCGGCACGATCGATGCCTCCACGGGCCTGACGACGATCGGGGCGCGGGAGTACGACTCCTTCCTCGGCAAGTTCATCTCGCCCGACCCGGTGGTGGACACCAGCGATCCCCAGCAGCTGAACGCGTACGCGTACGCGCACAACCGTCCCGTCTCGGCGAGTGACCCCACGGGTCTGTACGACCCGGACGAGCGGGCGTACTGCCAGCAGCACCCCAGCAGTTGCACTGGCCTTCGCGTCAAGACCGGCGAAACGAAACATCAGCAGCAGGCCAATGACGCCAAGGACAACCTGGACAGGGCGGAGAGCAACCTCAGCGGTTCCAAGCACCGCATCAAGCAGACCGCCAAGGCGATCACCAAGATCGTCATGGACGAGCTGGGCATCACCGCGGCCCTGGACTGCTTCTCCAGCGGCGACCTGGGCGCCTGCGGCGAAACGGCGCTGAATGTCGCCGGCAGCTTCGCAGGCGGCCTCGCCGGCAAGTTCCTCGCGAAGTACGGCGCACCATGGAATTGGAACAAGGCATACAAGCTGATCAAGCGGGTCACCGGTCTGGTCGGCGACTTGGTCGACAGCGCCCAAGAGATGTGGAAGGCATCCAAGGCGTACGACAAGGCCAAGGGTGCCTGGGCCGCGGCGAAGTCGAAACTCGCGGGCGACTGTCACAGCTTCCTTCCAGGCACGCAAGTGGAGCTGGCCGACGGCAAACGCAAGAACATCGAAGACGTCGCACTGGGCGACACAGTCGTCACGACAGACCCGAAGACCGGTAAGAAGCTCACCCGCAAGGTCGTCGGCACCATCGTCACCGAGGACGACAAGGAGTTCGTCGACCTCACTGTCGCCACACCCGACGGCGACTCCTCGCTTGTCGCGACGGTCACCCACCCCTTCTGGGTGGCGAACGAGCATCGTTTCGTAGACGCCGGCGATCTGAAGCCAGGCATGCTGCTTCAGACCCCGGAGGGCAAAACCTACCCCGTGAAGAGCCTGCGGTTCTTCACAGAGCGTCAGCGCACACACGACCTGACCATCGATGACGTCCACGCGTACTATGTGCTGGCAGGCGCCACGCCCGTCCTCGTCCACAATTGCGGGGGAAGTAAGCTCAAAGAGGGTGAGCAATACGTCTACCGCGCCGTGAAGGACGACGAGTTGAAGCAACTCTTGGACACTCGACGCTTTCAGAATCCCCGGGGTATCGAATCGAAGTACTTCTCTTCGACTCCAGAGGGTGCGGCTCTCTACGCCAGGTCCGCCCATGCGAAGTTCCCGGACGAAGGCGCTTACACGCTGGTGCGTGGCGTGATTAGAACTGAACACATTCCTGCGGAGAGCAGGATTGAGCATCTAGCGGACGGGGGTGGCGGAATTGATGCCTTCGCGCTCTGGGAGGATTCAATGAGTACGATCGGCCGAGTTCGAATCCTTCCCTCCATGCCGATCCCTTAGGTGAATCGATGAAGATCTACGTGACGTCCCTCCAGCAGTCGACCCTGGACCGCTGGTCGAGGCTGCTGCCTGATTCGATGGCGATCGAGTTCGTCAACGAAAGTAGCCGCTCGGTTCGGGCTGACGTGCTTGTGATGTCTGGAGTTTGGGCATTCGACCGCTACGGCGGTAGGCCGAACAGAGAGACGGCACAGGTCTTGCCGAATTCGAGAGGTGACGGCTTGCCGGAGTGGATTGTCGTCCCGCCGTTTCGTCCGATCGTTGAACGGGACGGGGAATTCTCCATCAGGGAGGATTTCGAGCAAATCAGCCCTGCCTACTATGCTGTGCTCCAGTCTCTCAGAGCAGTGAGGGATGAATTCGGAGAGTCGGTAAGCGTGGCGCTGGATCTACCAATGCTCGGAATGGATGATCCACGTGATGAATCGACCCCAGCGTCGGCGGCTCGGGCCATCGAGGTATTTCTGAATGAATGAGCAGAAGTCCCACCGGAGAGTCAGTCCGGTGGGGCTTCTCCCGTGTTGACGGCAACGCTGACGGCAACGTCAGCGGACGACGGCTGCGGCACGTGGGTCGTCGGGGGCGTTGTCCGTCGGGCTGAGGGCGGTGCCGAGAGTGTCGACGCCTTGTTCCAGGAGCAGGGTGGCGGTTGAGTGGCGGAGGTCGTGGAAGCGGATGCGTCGGAGGCCGGCCCGGTCGAGGAAGCTGCGGAAGCGGCGGGTGAGGTTGGCCGGGTCGAGAGGCCGGCCGGTGGGCGTGGTGAAGACGAGTCCACTGTCTCTCCAGGCTGACCGCGCCGTCTCGCGCTCCTTGTCCTGCTGTTCCTTGTGCTCCTTGAGGGAGTGGATGCATTCGGTCGGGAGCGCGATGCGGCGCTCGGATGCCTACGACAGCGGTGAGGAACACCGCCAGGCGCTTCTGGCCCGAGCCGAAGCCCTGCAACTGGCAGGGCGGTACCTGATGCAGGTCCGTCAGTACGACCTCGGCTACACCGCCCTGGCCGGGGCGATCACCGACGCCCGCCGTGCCGCAGGCACCCTCACCGCGGCGTCCGGCGTGATCGGCATGTGCTGGCTGCTCCTGCGCCAGGGACGCTTGGACGAGGCCGAGCACCTGGCCGCCCGGACCGCCGACATGATCGAGCCGAGGCTGTCCAGGGCGACCCCCGACGAATGCGCGGCGTGGGGCTGGCTGGCACTTCGGGCTGCGGCTGCCGCAGGCCGCAACAATCGCCCCCAGGAGGCCCGCCACTACCACCGCGTGGCCACCACAGCTGCATCGGCGGTGAGGCGTGAGCACACCGGGTCGTTCTTCCGGCACTGGACGACCTTCGGTCCGCTGACCGTCGGTATGAAGGGCGTGGAGGACGCCATGGTCGTCGGGGACGCGCGTACCGTCGTCCGCAAGGCTGGCGAGGACGCCCTGTCGCCCAAGGCATGGAAGAGCACAGGGCGGCCGAGTGACGACAACTGGAACCGCCACCGCATGGACGTGGCACGCGCCCACGCCCGCACCGGCGATCTGACCGCGACGATGGACGAGCTGACGGGAGTACGCCGAGCATCCCCACAGTGGCTCAGGCACCAGCACGTGGCCGCCGAGACCATGCAGGAGATCCTGAAGAAGCGCAAGCGGACCCTCACCGCCGAGATGCGCGACATGGCCTCCTACCTGGGCGTCGTCGGATAGCTACCGCGCAGCGCAGCACTTCGCGCACTCTGTGCCGCAAACTGCCCTGGTCCATAAATGGGGTGACGGCCAGTCAGCTCCTATGGTCACCGTGTCCCTATCAGCTACCCAGCCAGGGGTGCACGGTGACCAAACCCAGGAGCGACGCGGACCGCATGCGGCGCCGGGAACTTTACGACGCGGCGGCAGGCGTGGCCGGCCCCCGCTTACTCCCATGGACCACCCCGGACGGGAACCCCTGCTACCTCAGCACCGACGGCAGGGGCTACCTGTCCACACTCGCCGACAGCATCGAAGCTGTCCAACTCGGCATGGGCGAACAACTGCTGGAACATGCCCGCGAGGTCCTGGCCCCCGGCGCGCGAGCTCTGTCGGCAACCGAGTACCGCTGGCTCGCCTCCCGACTGGCCGAAGCCCTTACCGACGCGCTCCGGGTTGCCGAGTCACGCGGACAGCGCATCCCGGACCCGCAGGAAGAGGCGGCCGAGCATGCCTGACACCGGCACGGCAGCCCGGAAGCACTACCGCTTCCGCGAGTACCACGTGACCACCGTCGTGGACCCCATGACCCTGCCCACCTTCGAGGCCATCTGCGTCACCGGAGAAGACCACGACTGCGGCGCCACCTCCGGCGAAGTGCACACCGAGGACGGACTGACCCGCTGGATCGCCGAACACTGCGCCCAAACCGGCCACGACTTCTACCACCGCACCACCCGCGCCACCCTCCGCGCCGAACCCGGCGCATGGCAGTAGCAGGTCCTCACGCCGCGCCCGCCGCCCGCGCCCCCTGACGGCAGTAGCGACGGCAACATCCACGGATTTCCCCGCACAACCACGGACGCCAGCGGAACGCAAAACCCGCGCTGACCAGCAAAGAAGCAGGTAGAGAGGTGCCGCGTAGCACACGTACTATGTGCTCGCGGGGGCCACGCCGGTACTCGTTCACAACTGTGGTGAGGCCGATGATGACTTGCTCGACTTCGCAGACGAGGCGCTGAGTATGAGCCCGGAATCGCGACCCAATGTTGCGACGAAGATTACTTCTGCGGATGGAGAGCATGTCCGTTTCACCTATGCGACGGATACGCGTAGCGGTGCAATGCCTCCGCAGACAGCGAGGGCAGTAGCCAACTCCGGACGCCATGGCGGATGTGGGGAAGTTGGCTGTGCCATCCAGTTCGAGAATGCTGGCATCCCACTGGAAAGGTCGACATTTCAGTCCGTCATGATCGGTGGTGGCGGTAGAGGGAATTCGTTCCCAATTGAGAATCATGGCGAGCTGATCGCGCCATGCCCTGCCTGCCAGCGGTTCTTGCCTCTAATCGGTGGACGTGGGTGAGTCTCATGCCCGTCTCTCCAGAGTTGCGCGCCGCACTTCAAAGATTGAGAGAAGTGCGATCCGAAAGGCCTCCGGGTGGGCGTGAAACTGAATCTTTTGCCGCGTGGCGGGAAAGGATTGCAGACGCTTTGGATTCACTGGCCGGCGTTCTCATCTATCCGGAAGATCGCCAGAGAGCCGCCGCCGAAGCGGCCGCTGCTCGCGCCGAAGCAGAAAGAATCCGTGCGGAACTGAATCAACTGGACTGATAGATAGAGCTCTGCTCTGATCCGTCTATTTCAGCAACAGCAAAACGGAATGTCCTGGGATATATCAGAAGCCCCGCCGAGAGTAGTTTCGGTGGGGCTTCTGAGTCGTTTGACGGCAACGCTGACGGCAACATCAACGGACGACGGGTGCGGCTGGTGGGTCGTTGGGGTTGGCCGAGCAGGTCCCGATAGCCGGTGAACGTAGGCAGCGCGGCCGTGGTCGGTTCGAGGCGGGGGATTGTGGTGGTGGGGTCGTGCGGTGGCATGCTGACGGGACCTCTGTGCACTGCGGCACACACGTGTGCCGTGGACGGGTATGGGAGGGAAGCCCCGGAAGGGGCGAGGGTTTGGCGACTACACGCCCTTGCCGGGGATCACGGCGGTACGGAGTCGGTCCGGAGCGGGGCTGGCCCGCTCGGGCGGCTGGCCGACGCGGTTCACGCGGCCCTGTCCAGGTCGACGAGGTCGGGCAGTTCGCGGATCTTGAGGGCGCAGGGGCGGGTCGCGCCCGGCGTGCGGCCGGATGGTTGCCTACGGTGGGAGGGGAGTGGGCGGGAACGCGGGCGGGCGACTGTGGGTGCGACGAGGGCGGTGGACGCGACATGCAAGGCTCGCGGATCCCGCCCGGCGCGCACTCCGAACGGTCGGCGGGCCGCGCAGGTGCCGTGGGCCGGGGCGCGCCCCGACGGGCCCGGGGGCGAGCACAAGGCGGTGCCGGAGGGCGGCGCGGCCGGCCACCGACGTGCGCCGGGGCGGCGGACGCGGCGCCACCTCGACCCGGGCCCCGGTCCAGGAGATCACCGACCGCCGGAACGGCCACTACGAACGCCGCCCGACCGCGCCGCCCCCTGAACGCACCCCGGAAGGAACAGGCCCGGAAGGAACAGGCCCGGAAGGAACCAGTTATGGACAAGCCCGAGTTCGTCTACGTCATCTACATCCAGACCACGGCGGAGAAGCTCTACCAGGCGCTGACCGACCCCGAGTCCATCAAGATCTACATGGGCGGGTACGGCCCGGACTCGATCTGGGAGGCCGGCGCGCCGGTCCGCTGGAAGATGGACCCGGACGGCGAGTTCGAGGAGGTGGGGCAGTGCGTCCTGGAGGCGGAGCCCGGCAGGCGACTTGCCTACACCTGGCACACTCTGCAGCCCATGCACCGCCAGATGTTCGACTTCGCCTCGGACGAGGAGTGGGAGAAGGCCGTCCGTGAACGGTCGAAGGTCGCCTTCGACATCGAGCCGGCCGAGGAGCCCGAGATGGGCATCAAGCTGACGCTCACCCACGACGGCTTCGAGAGTCCGGACAGCAAGATGCTGGAGGGCGTCAGCAGCGGCTGGACCATGATCCTCTCGACGCTCAAGACCCTGCTGGAGGGCGGGAGGTTCCTCGACGAACCGGCCTGACGCAGTCGCGGACGCAGGTCGGGATCGGGCCCGGCGCCGTCATACGGCGGGCGCGGAGTGCACCGCCGGCAGGCGGTGTACGTGACGTTCTCGGTGAAGGCGGCCACCACCGCCCTGTCGTGAGGGGCGGGGAGCCGCCCGTTCACACCCGGCTGTCCGGGACCACGTGCACGGCCGCCTCCTCGGCCGATGCCCCGGCCCCGTCGATTCCGACGTCCTCCGCCGCCAGGGTGTCCGGCTCGTCGATGTCCAGCTCCCGGGTCAGGCGCCCGGCGCGTACCGAGCCGACCTCCCCGTCCCAGAGCTCGCCGTCACTGTCGGAGAGGTCCCCCATACCGTCGCCGGCGACCTCGGTGATGTCGGGGAGCTCCCGTGCCAGACGGCTCTCCAGGGACTCGCCGCTGTGCTGCTCGGCGGCCGTGGTGCCGCGGTCCTCCACCGCCCACGGGCGTTCGGGCGGGGAGTAGCCCTCGTCGAGCAGGTCGGTCAGCCCGCGATTGTCGAGGGTGTCCTCGATGTCGAGCTGCTCGACGAGATCGGATGCCTCCGGCTGCTGGGGCTGGTAGACATCGTCCCCCATCTCGGCGTCCTTCATGGTCTGTCCCTTCCCGGTTCTCGGGACCCCGGCCCTGCGCGCCGGACACATGACTCGGGCGAAACAGGTCGTGCGCGCAGAAATGTGCGCGCTTGTGGCGTAGGCGCGATAAGCGCCTCAAGATCGCTGAAGCGTCCTTATGGGTAGAAACATCCTTACGGGTACAGGATAAGTGGCCCCGGCAGGAGTCCGCAGCCGTTCGCCCCTGGGCGCGGACGGACGCTCCGAGGGACGATGGGGGTGTGGCAGGCGGGCCGTGTCCTGCCCCATCGGTATCGGGAGAGCCGCCATGGATTACCCGGAGAGCTACGAGCTGGTGTTTCAGTCGTCCGCCGTGGAGGACGACGCGGTGACCGTCCGGCGCACCGAGCACTCGGGCGCGGGCGGGTACCCGATCTACGAGGACGAGACCGGGATCATACGCGCGGAGATCAGCGACCGGGGAGAGGTGCGCATGCTGGCCAGTGGCGGACACCAGGTCCTCGGCACGCCGCTGGTGGTGCGCGAACCGAGCACCTGACGCGCCGGGGCCCGCCCGGAGAAACGGTCTCCGTGCGGGCCTTACCCGTACGGGATCCCGGTCGCGCGGCCCGTCATCGGCACGGGCCCCGCCCGGTCGCTACGGGACGGGTCACCGGCCGTGGGCCGGGACCGGCGTGAGCCTCCCGGTCAGCCCTCGGTCCAGCCGTGGTTCTTGGCGAACTGCAGCAGAGCACCCCGGATCTGAAGGATCTGAGTGCCCGTCAGTGACGGTGCCGACTCCAGCAGGATGTCGGTCACCTCCCTGGTGTACGCGGCCGAGCTGAGCACATCGCACAGGGCGTCGTCGTCCGCCGACGCCGCGTGAGCGGCTGCGGGCCTCGGAGGAGTCAGCGGCTTGCCGTCAGGGCCTTCCGCGAGCCTGACGGACGACGCCTTCAGCCCGCGGTCGCCGTCCTCGATCTCGAACTCGACCATGGTGCCCGTGTGCACATAGGACTCCGGGATCAACATGTCGTTCACATGGAGGAAGACGTCCTCACCGCCGTGATCCGGCGCGATGAAACCGTATCCCCGTGCGCTGTCGAATCGCACCACACGACCAGAAACCACACCAACCCCCAAGAAAGTACCGGGCCCCTCGCCCGTCGCCACACATGGCTCGACCGGAGGATAGCCCCGGCCGTGGCGCGGCGCGACCCGGTCCGGGAATCGTGCCCGCTCACCGGAGCCGGCGCGGGGGCGGTGGCGCGGTCCCGGAGGCCAGCGGGGAGCGGGCCAGCACGACGCTGCCCACCGTGATCAGACCGAGCGCGACCAGTTCCGGCAGCACCCACCACCCGGTGCGCAGCCGCTCGTCGAACAGCGTCACCCCGTACAGCACGCTGATCAGCGCGTCTCCCAGGGTCAGCGGCGGCTGGACCGCGACCAGCATGCCCGCCTGGAGGGCGTTCTGGAGCAGGAACAGCGCGCCCACCCCCGCCGCGGCGGTGGCGTACAGCTGCCAGGACGTCAGCAGCGCCACCGCTGCGCCACCGCCCTGGAGCCGCGCCATGGCGTCCTTCATGAGCGCGGCCGTGAGGGCGTACCCGCACGCCGAGGCGAGACCGAGCAACGCGCCCCGGGCATTGCCGCGGACGCCGAGCGCCGCGCCGATCAGCGCCGCCTCGAAGACCCCCGTCAGGATCAGTGCCGGGATCCAGACCGCGCCCCGCACGGCGGCGCCGTCGCCCTCCGGGGCCGCCGAGACCATGCCCAGGGCCAGCCCCAGAGTCATGCCCGCCACCGCGTACCAGAGCGAGGCGGGCAGCCGGACCCGCATGGCGAACCCGGCCATCAGCAGTGCGGCAGGCAGCTCGATCACGAAGATCGGCTGGACCACGGAGATCGGCCCAGTGGCCAGGGCCACGGCCTGGCAGACGGCCGCGACGATCACCAGCCCGATCCCGGCGAGCCAGCTCCGGCGACGCAGCAGGTGCCCGATCAGCGACAGCCGCATCGCCTCGCTGTCGGGGACGGTACGCGCGGCCCGACGCTGCAGGACGGAGGCCGCGCCGTTGGTGAGCGCGGTCAGGACGGCGAACAGGACACTGATCACCCGCTCATGATGCGGGCGGGCGGCCCGCGATCCCCTGTCCCACGCCCCTGGGGCGCGGCGGGCCGCAGGGACCGCGCCCCCCGGCCGCGGGCGTGCCTCCCGCACCCGGCTCCGACGGCGTACCGCCCGCCGCGTCCGCCGGGGCCGTCCTGCGCCCGTCCGACGACATGCCGCCCGGTCACGCGGGCCGGGGCCGTCCTGTCGGCGCCGGGGCGGTCCTCAGCCCGTGCGACGACGTGCCGCCCGGTCACGCGGGCCGGGGCCGTCCTGCGCCGTCCGACGACATGCCGCCCGGTCACGCGGGCCGCGAGCGCCTCACGGCAGCAGCCCCGCGCGACGCGCCGCCACCACCGCCTCCAGCCGGGTGTGCGCCCCCAGCTTGCGCATCGCCGAACGCAGATACCCCTTCACCGTCTCCGGCCGCAGCCCCAGCCGCTCCGCAGCCACCGCGTTCGTCGTGCCCGCGGCCACACAGGCCAGTACGTCCAGCTCGCGCGGCGCCAGCCGCACCTCGCACCGCCCCGGCTTCCGGGCCCACGACTCCGCCCCGGACCCCGCCGCAGAGGCGAGCCGCCCGCACACCGCGAGCAACTCGTCGCGCAGCGCGGGGTCGACGACCTTCGGGATCAGGGTGCGCAGTTCGCGATGGGCCTCGCGGACGTCCTCCCACGCCCCCGGGGCCGTGGCCCCGGGGGCGGTGAGCTGTTCCCGCGTGACGGCCAGGAGCCGCTGTACCTCGTCCCGGACGACCAGGGCCTGCTCCACGTCGCGGGCCGCCGCCACCGCCGCGTCGAACGCCCGGTCCCCGAGGGTGACCGGCTCGCGCAGCGCCCCGTAGAGCAGACCGCGCACCTTGCGCCGTACGACGACGGGCACCGCGACCACGGAGCGCAGTCCCTCCGCCGCGACCGCCGTGTCGTACTCGTGGCTGATGTGGCGGGAGGCGTGGTAGTCGGTGACCGCGCACGGCCGGGACAGGGCGATCGACTTCCCGCCCAGACCACTGCCCGCCGAGATGACGAGCCCGCGCAGGGCCCCGGTCTGCGCCCCGTTCAGCTCCGCGATCCGCGCATGGCGGGCGTCGGAGAGCAGCCCGCCGAAGGCCACGGGCATTCCACTGGTCCGGCGCAGCCGCAGCAGGGCTGCTCCCATGTCGACCGCGTTGTCGGTTCCCGGCACGCTGGCGCCTCTCTGTCCGGAGGGGCTAGGCGGTGTCGTCGAACCGGCGACTGCTGTGCCGCGTCCGGAACGCGCTCGCGGCGTTGTCGGATTCGTCGCGCGCGAGGACGATGCTCCGCCTCGCGATCGCGCGCGCCGGACGTCGTACGGCCCGGCCGACGGCCGAACACCGTCGGTTCGAAGACACGGCCTAGGCGACCCGTCCGGCGCACCCCCGTTCGGGGGTGGTGAGATCTGGGTCACTGTTTACATGATGTTAAACGACCGGTCCGGTCCGCAATGAGGAGGGCACATGTCGGCAACCAGCGCGACGGAGACGTTCCGGGCCGCCCGGGACTTTCTGCTGCGGCACCGCGAGGACTACGAGGCGGCCTACGAGGGTTTCCGCTGGCCCAGGACCGATCACTTCAACTGGGCGCTCGACTGGTTCGACGTGATCGCGGAGAACAACGACCGCACCGCCCTGCACATCGTGGAGGAGGACGGCGGCCGCACCGAGGTGTCCTTCGCCCGGATGTCCGCGCGGTCCGACCAGGTCGCGAACTGGCTGCGAGCCCAGGGCGTCCGGGCCGGGGACCGGATCCTCGTCATGCTCGGCAACCAGGTCGAGCTGTGGGAGACGGCCCTCGCCGCGATGAAGCTGCGCGCCGTCGTCATCCCCGCCACCCCGCTCCTCGGTCCGGCGGACCTGCGGGACCGGGTGGAGCGCGGGCGGGTCCGGCACGTCCTGGTGCGGGACGCCGACACCCCCAAGTTCGACGAGGTGCCCGGCGGCTACACCCGGATCGCCGTCGGCGCGGACGTGCCGGGCTGGCTGTCGTACGCGGGCGCCGACGACCGGCCGGAGACGTTCCGGGCGGACCGGGAGACGGACGCGGACGAGCCGCTGATGCTCTACTTCACCTCCGGCACGACCGCCAGCCCCAAGCTCGTCGAGCACACCCACGCCTCCTACCCCGTGGGCCACTTGTCGACGATGTACTGGATCGGCCTCAAGCCCGGGGACGTCCACCTCAACATCTCCTCGCCGGGCTGGGCCAAGCACGCCTGGTCGAACCTGTTCGCGCCCTGGACCGCCGAGGCGACCGTCTTCATCTTCAACTACACCCGCTTCGACGCGGCACGGCTGATGGCCGAGATGGACCGCTCCGGGGTCACCAGCTTCTGCGCCCCTCCCACCGTCTGGCGGATGCTGATCCAGGCCGACCTCTCCGAGCTGAAGAACCCGCCGCGCGAGGTCGTCGCGGCCGGGGAGCCGCTGAACCCGGAGGTCATCGAGACGGTGCGGCGCGTCTGGGGCGTCACCATCCGGGACGGCTTCGGCCAGACCGAGACCTCCGTACAAGTCGCCAACACCCCCGGCCAGCTGCTGAAGGCCGGATCGATGGGGCGGCCGAGCCCGGGATTCCGGATCGAGCTCCTCGACCCGGTGACCGGTGAGCCCGGCGCGGTCGAGGGCGAGATCTCCCTCGACCTGTCGGACCGTCCGGTGGGCCTGATGACCAGCTACCACGGGGACCCGGAGCGGACCGCGGAGGCCATGGCGGGCGGCTACTACCGCACCGGGGACATCGGATCCCGGGACCTGGACGGCTACATCACCTACGTCGGCCGGGCCGACGACGTCTTCAAGGCGTCCGACTACAAGATCTCGCCGTTCGAGCTGGAGAGCGCGCTGCTGGAGCACGAGGCGGTCGCCGAGGCCGCGGTCGTCCCGGCCCCCGACCCGGTGCGGCTCGCCGTGCCGAAGGCGTACATCGTGCTCGCGGCGGGCTGGGAGCCCGGCCCGGACACCGCGAAGGCGCTGTTCGAGCATTCCCGGTCGGTGCTCGCCCCCTACAAGCGGGTCCGCCGGCTGGAGTTCGCCGACCTGCCCAAGACCGTCTCCGGCAAGATCCGCCGCATCGAACTGCGCGAGCGCACGGCCCGCGGCGCCGTCGCAGGTACCGAGTACGCCGAGGGGGACTTCCGATGAGCGGGCCGTCCCGCGCGCACGCCACCGGAACCGAGCACATCGAGGGGGACCTGGAATGAGTGAACTGTCCTACGCGCACGGCACCGGCACCACGCCGCTGCTGGGCGACACCATCGGCCGCAATCTCGCCCGCGCCGTCGAGGCGTTCGGCGACCGCGAGGCGTTGGTCGACGTCGCCTCCGGACGACGCTGGACGTACGCCGAGTTCGGCGCGGCCGTCGACGAGCTGGCCCGCGCACTGATGGGTGCGGGGGTGGCCAAGGGCGACCGGGTTGGGATCTGGGCGGTCAACTGCCCCGAGTGGGTGTTCACGCAGTACGCCACGGCCCGGATCGGCGCCGTCATGGTCAACATCAACCCGGCCTACCGGGCGCACGAGCTGGAGTATGTGCTCAAACAGGCCGGCATATCCCTCCTGATCTCCTCGCTCTCGCACCGCACCAGCGACTACCGCGCCCTCGTCGGCCGGGTCCGTGCCGCCTGCCCCGACCTGCGTGCGGTGCACTACATCGGCGACCCCTCGTGGGACGAACTGCTTGCCGTCGCCGCGTCCGTGACGGACGGCCGGCTCGACGCCCGCGCGGCCGAGCTGTCCTGCGACGACCCGATCAACATCCAGTACACCTCCGGCACCACCGGCTTCCCCAAGGGGGCCACGCTCTCCCACCACAGCATCCTCAACAACGGTTATTTCGTGGGGGAGATGGTCGCCTACACCGAACAGGACCGGATCTGCCTGCCGGTGCCGTTCTACCACTGCTTCGGCATGGTGATGGGCAATCTCGCCGCCACCTCGCACGGCGCCTGCATCGTGATCCCGGCGCCCGCCTTCGAGCCCGCGGCGGTGCTCGCCGCCGTGGAGCAGGAGCGCTGCACCTCGCTCTACGGTGTGCCCACGATGTTCATCGCGGAGCTGAACCTCCCCGACTTCGCCTCGTACGACCTGTCCTCGCTGCGCACCGGGATCATGGCCGGATCGCCGTGCCCGGTCGAGGTGATGAAGCGGGTCGTCAGCGAGATGCACATGGAGGAGGTGTCGATCTGCTACGGGATGACGGAGACCTCGCCGGTCTCCACCCAGACCCGCCGGGACGACGACCTGGAACGCCGCACGGGAACGGTCGGCCGGGTCATGCCGCATCTGGAGGTCAAGGTCGTCGACCCGGTGACGGGCGTGACCCTGGAGCGTGGCACGGCGGGCGAACTGTGCACCCGCGGCTACAGCGTGATGCTCGGCTACTGGCAGGACCCCGAACGCACCGCCGAGGTCATCGACCCCGGCCGGTGGATGCACACCGGGGACCTCGCGGTGATGCGCGAGGACGGCTACGTGGAGATCGTCGGCCGGATCAAGGACGTGATCATCCGGGGCGGCGAGAACGTGTACCCGCGGGAGGTCGAGGAGTTCCTCCACGGCCACCCGAAGATCGCGGACGTGCAGGTGGTGGGGGTGCCGGACGACACCTACGGCGAGGAGGTCCTCGCCTGCGTCATCCCGAGGGACCCGGCGGACCCGCCGACCCTGGACGAGGTGACGGAGCACTGCCGCGAACAGCTTGCGCACTACAAGATCCCGCGAAGGCTGCGGGTCCTGGAGTCCTTCCCGATGACGGTCAGCGGGAAGGTCCGGAAGATCGAACTGCGCGAGGGCTACGGCGCGTAGGAGCCGCAGCGGTCCCGGCCGGACCGGGGGACGGTCAGGCGGCCTCGATGATGTCGCCGGCCGTACCCCGGGTCGCGGCCGCCCACTCGATCAGCAGTACCTCGTAGGCGGCGGACTCCACGGGGGACCACTCCTGCCCGGCCCGCGCGTCGACCAGCGCCCGTATCGCCTGGTTCGCCTCGGCGGCGGACGTACGGGACGAGCAGGCCGGGTGCGAGGGGTCGGTGGACGGTGTGTGTCGTGGAGTTAATGCCATGTGCCCCACCTTAAGGCCCACCACCGACAATCCCCCGAACATGTGTGGCCCATGGCCCGAACGTGACCGATTGCACTCAGTGTTGTCGTCCGGCTCCGGCGGGTCGGGAGGGCCGTCCGGTGTGCCCCGTTGCGCGCCGCATGCACACCCTCGCCCACCGGTCCAGGCCGTGTTCCGCCTCCGCCGCCCTGATCTTCCGCAGCCCGTCGGTGAGTTCGGCTTCGTCGAGGAAACGGAATCCGAGCCGCGCGTAGTACGGGGCGTTCCACGGCACCTGGCGGAATGTCGTCAGCGTGAGCGCGTCCAGGCCCCGGCCGGCCGCCCACTGGGCGAGGTGGTCGATGAGCCGGCTGCCCAGGCGGCGCCGGGCGGCGGACGGGTGGACGGTGACCTGCTCGATGTGGGCCGCGCCGTCGACCTCGTCGGCGATCAGATAGCCGACCGGCCGGTCGTCGCCGTCCACCGCCACCCAGGCGCGCCCCGCCCGTCGGTAGTCCTCCAGCACATCGAGCGGCAGGGGTTCGTCGTCCGCGACGGCGGCCATGCCGAGCGAACGGAACGGTTCGCCGGCGGCCCGTTCCATGTCCTGGAGCAGCGGCAGGTCGCAGAGGCGGGCGGTACGGATGAGCATGCGCCCAGTATGGCGCCCGGGGTGACGAGCGCGCCGGTCGGTGCCCTGGGTGCGGGTGTGCCGGGCGGCGTCCGGGCGAGGCCGTCCCCGGACCGTCGGCCTCGGCAGCGTAGCGGTGCACAACGGCCCGACGCGGTACGCCGTCGGGGACGCGTTAGGGTCGGGCCCCGGACCGCCGGTCCGCCCGGACGCGGCGAACGCACAGGGGAGGCACAGTGCGCCTGAGAGTGGAGTTCACCACCGAGCCCTTCGACCTCGACGAGGCGCCCGCCCACGCGGTCGTGGCCCGCGAGGTCGTCCGGACGGCCGCGCTGGACGCCGTGGACGTCGGCCCCTTCGGCAACACCGTGGAGGGCGGCGCCGACCAGGTGCTCGACACGGTGGACACCCTTCTGCGCAGGGTCATCGCCGCGGGCGCGACCCGGGTGTCGCTCCAGGTCAACGTCATTGGACAGGACGCCAAGTGACCGGCCCCGCGGACCACCCCCTCGTCGCGGCGGTCAAGCCGCTCGTCGACGCCATGGGCGCCGAACTGCTGGGGCCGGGCCAGGCCCGGGCCGACGACGTGGTGCTGGCCTGGGAGGGCGAGGACGTCCTCGCCGTCCGGCTGCCCCAGCTCTCGGAGTCGCTCGACCACATTCTGACCGCCATGGAACGCCGGTACGGCATGCCGCTCGCGGGGCTGGACCGCAGGGCCAAGCAGGCGGTGGTGCGCAGCCTGGAGGCCCGCGGCGCGTTCTCCGTGCGCCATGGCGTGGAGACGGTCGCGAGCGCGCTGGGCGTCAGCCGCTTCACCGTCTACAACTATCTGAACAGGGAAAAGGCCGCCGGAGAAGGGTAGTGGGGAAACCGGCGGGTGAGGCCGCCGGTGACGCGCGCGAGGCCGCCGTCCGGGGCGTCGGACGGCGGCCTCGCGCTTTCGCGCACTTTCAACAAAGTGTTGACGTTGTGGTGTGGAGGGCGTTAGCTGTGCGCAGCCCGACCGGCGCGGAACGACGATTCGCACCGCGAGACAGCCACGGAGGCTCCCGTGACTCCGAGCTCCACACCGGGCCTGTCCCGGTTCAACACCCTGGCGGACGACGAGGCCACCGCCGTGTTGCACGAGGTGTGTGCCAGTACGGCATGGGGGAGAGCGGTCCTCTCCCGACGCCCCTACACCAGCACCGAAGCCCTCCTTCGCGCCGGCGACGCCGCCACGGCCGCGCTGACCGCGCAGGATCTGGCCGAGGCGATGGCCGGTCACCCGCCGATCGGCCGCCCGGAGCCCGGCGATCCGGTCTCCTCCCGCGAACAGCGGGGGATGACCGGGGCCTCGGAGGAGCTCAGGGCCGAGATGCTCGAACTGAACCTGGCCTACCGGGAACGGTTCGGACACGTCTTCCTGATCTGCGCCACCGGAGCCACCGGTGAACAGATGCGCGACGCCGTGAAGTCCCGGATCGGCAACTCGCCGGAGGAGGAACGCGGACACGTGCGCATCGAACTCGGCAAGATCAATCGCATCCGGCTCACCCGCCTCGTCGCGGAAGACACGCAACCCCCCGTCCTGGAAAGAGAGGGAAGGTCTTGAGCACCTCCGTCACCGCATCGGTGTCCACCCACATCCTGGACACCAGCGTCGGCCGCCCCGCCGCGGCCGTCGCCGTTCGGCTCGCCGCCCGTGGCGGGAGGCAGGCCCCGTGGACCGCCCTCGGCGGATCCGTCACCGAAGCCGACGGGCGCTGCAAGGATCTGCCGGCACTTCCGGAGGGCACCACCCATGCACGGCTCGACTTCGACACCGAGGCGTACTTCGCCGGCACGGGGCCGACCGAGGCGCAGCAGGACGCCCCCCGCGCAAGGGACGGCGGCGTGTTCTTCCCCGAGGTGGCGATCACGTTCGCCGTCACCCCGGGCGAGCACTATCACGTACCACTGCTGCTCAACCCGTTCGGCTACTCCGTCTACCGAGGGAGCTAGCACCGACATGACCGCCGATTCCTTCCGCAACCGCCCTGTGATCCTCGGCCAGAACCAGTACGGCAAGGCGGAGAACCGCGTCGTCAGGATCACCCGGGACGGCGACACCCACCACGTCAAGGACCTGAACGTCTCCGTCGCCCTCTCCGGCGACATGGAGGACGTCCACTACTCCGGTTCCAACGCCCACGTCCTGCCGACCGACACCACCAAGAACACGGTGTACGCGTTCGCCAAGAAGCACGGCATCGAATCCGCCGAGCAGTTCGGCATCCACCTCGCCCGCCACTTCGTGACGTCGCAGGAGCCGATCGAGGTCGCCCGGATCCGGATCGAGGAGTACGCCTGGGAGCGCATCGCGGCCTCGGAGGCCGACGCGCGGTTCACAGGAGCCGACGAGGCCGAGCACTCCTTCGTGCGCAGGGGCCAGGAGACGCGCACCGCCCAGATCACCTACGACGGCGAGAAGTGGGAGATCATCTCGGGGCTCAAGGACCTCGTGGTGATGAACTCCACCCACTCCGAGTTCTGGGGCTACGTCAAGGACGAGTACACCACGCTCAAGGAGGCGTACGACCGGATCCTCGCCACCGAGGTCTTTGCGCGGTGGCGGTTCAACTGGACGGACGACGCATCGCGGATGCCCCACTGGGAGAGGTCCTACGAGCAGACCCGCGAGCACATGCTCCAGGCGTTCGCCGAGACGTACTCCCTCTCCCTCCAGCAGACGCTCTACCACATGGGTTCGCGCGTCATCGACCATCGCAGCGAGATCGACGAGATCCGCTTCTCGCTGCCGAACAAGCACCACTTCCTCGTGGACCTGGAACCGTTCGGTCTCGAGAACGACAACGAGGTCTACTTCGCGGCGGACCGCCCGTACGGTCTGATCGAGGCCACCGTACTGCGGGACGGCGCCGAGCCGCGGATCCCGGTCGACTTGACCAACCTCTGAGCCGATCTCCGACGCGTCGCCGTGCCGTTGCCCCGCCCGCACACCCGGTCGGGGGCCGGCCGGACCGGAGGGAAAACCCCATGGCACAGCCGGCACCCGTGGCCTCCCGCCGGACGGCGGCAGTCCCCAGGGTCCGGCCGTGCCCGTACCGCCGGACAGAAAGGGAAGCGCCATGGCCGCAACGGCAGCCCCCGAGCACGTGCAACGCATCGCCATCGAGAACTGCGCGATCGCGACCGTCGACGCCGACGACACCGAGTACGCCTCCGGGCACGTCGTCGTCGCGGGCAACCGCATCGAGTCCGTCGGCGCCGGCCGGGCGCCCGCGGGCCTGGAGAACGTCGTGCGCCGCGTCGACGGCACCGGGCACCTGGTCACCCCCGGCCTGGTCAACACGCACCACCACTTCTACCAGTGGATCACCCGGGGCCTCGCCACCGACCACAACCTGTTCGACTGGCTGGTCGCCCTGTACCCGACGTGGGCGCGCATCGACGAGCCGATGGTCCGCGCCGCGGCGCAGGGCTCGCTCGCCATGATGGCCCGGGGCGGTGTCACCACCGCCATGGACCACCACTACGTCTACCCGCGGGGCGCCGGTGACCTGTCCGGCGCCATCATCGGGGCCGCCCGTGACATGGGCGTACGGTTCACCCTCGCCCGGGGCTCCATGGACCGGGGCGAGACGGACGGGGGACTGCCCCCGGACTTCGCCGTGGAGACCCTCGACGGCGCGCTCGTCGCCACCGAGGCGACCGTCGACGCCCACCACGACCCCTCGTTCGACGCGATGACCCGGATCGCCGTCGCACCCTGTTCCCCGTTCTCCATCTCCACCCGACTCCTCCAGGAGGGCGCGGAGCTGGCCCGCCGCAAGGGAGTGCGTCTGCACACCCACGGTTCGGAGACGGTGGAGGAGGAGAAGTTCTGCCACGAACTCTTCGGGATGGGACCGACCGACTACTTCGCGTCGACCGGCTGGCTCGGCGACGACGTGTGGATGGCGCACTGCGTCCACATGAACGACTCCGACATCGCCGCCTTCGCCCGCACCGGCACCGGCGTCGCGCACTGCCCCTCGTCCAACGCCCGGCTCGCCGCGGGCATCGCCCGCGTCCCCGACATGCTCGCGGCCGGTGTCCCGGTCGGCCTCGGCGTCGACGGCACCGCCTCCAACGAGTCCGGCGAACTCCACACCGAACTGCGCAACGCCCTCCTCCTCAACCGCCTCGGCGCCCACCGCGAGAAGGCCCTGAACGCGCGTCAGGCCCTGCGCCTGGCAACACACGGTGGCGCCCGGGTACTGGGCCGCGCCGACCAGATCGGCTCCCTGGAACCCGGCAAGCTCGCCGACCTGGTGCTCTGGAACCTGGACACCCTCGCCCACGCCTCCATCGCGGACCCGGTCACCGCACTCGTCCTCGGCGCAGCCGCCCCGGTCACCCTCTCCCTCGTCGACGGCCGACCGGTCGTCGAGGACGGCCGCCTGATCACCGCGGACGAGGAGACCATCGCCCGTACCACCCGCGACGAGGCACGCCGCCTCGCGCGGATCGCCGCCGGGGCCTGACACCCCGGAACTCCCCGTACCGGGCGACAGCCGCGCACCCGATCCGGGTCCACGGCGACCGGCGCGGGGCGCGTGCACACCCCCGTACCGTCACGAGGCCCCGTACCGCGCGGTGGGCGCGGTACGGGGCCGGGGCGGGACGGGGTGCTCGGACCTCAGCGGTCGAGGGCCTGGGGGCGACGGCCTCAGCAGTTGAGGTAGGCCGTGTGAATCCAGACACCGGTGCGCCCGCCCCACAGGTCGCCCATGACCCAGTTCCCCTGCGTGCCGCGCTTCTCGAGGTTCTGGCCCTTGTTCACCTGCCCCAGGACCGGGTAGTCCGTGCCCGGTCCGCCGCGGAAGTTCACCCCGTTGTCGTTGACGGTACAGACGGCGGCCGGTGCCTTCGCCGCCTGCGCGGCGACCGGGCTCTGCACGGCCAGCGCGGCGGGACTGAAGGCCAGTCCCAGACCGGCGGTCAGGGCCGCCGCGGCCAGCATCATCTTCTTCATCATGCGGTTCTCTCCTCCGTTCTCCGGCCCACTCCGCGTGAGCCGTTCGCCAGCCCCAACGGAGCCGCGGACCGCCGGGTCACGGGCTCGGACGATCTCCGCGGAAGGAATGAAAGCGCAGGTCATACGCCGTGCGCACCGGCGTACGCGGCAGACGGCGCGCACGCTCCTCGCGCCGGTGGGGCGGAGGCTTGCCGGGGGCGCGGCAGGGATCACGGGCAGCACCGGGACCGGCCCGGTCACGGCGCCGACTCCATACGCCACCCTTGATGCGGCGCCCGCTTCATACGTACCCTCACGCGTACCGTCACGTGGTGCGGACTCCGCAGGTCGCTTCACGCGGTGCGGACTTCACTCTCGCTTTCCTGCGTCCCCGGTCTCCGGTGGCGGGCCCGCGCTCACCGCACTACACGCCCCCGCAGCACGATCCGGCTCGGATGCTCCAGAGCGGCCGGGTCCAGGGTCGGGTCGGCCGCGTACGCGACCACATCGGCGGGCGCCCCGTCCACGAGCGCCGGCAGTCCCAGCCAGGCCCGCGCCGTCCACGACGCCGCGCCGAGCGCCGCCGTGGTCGGCAGCCCGGCCCGTACCAGCCAGGACATCTCGCCCGCGACCGTTCCGCACGGGAAGGAGTCGGTGCCCGCCAGGACCGTGACGCCCGCCTCGTGGGCGGCGCGCACCGTGCCGAGCATGCTGTCCCAGCCGGCCAGCCACCGGTCGCGGCGCACGCCCGGCTCCCGCGCCCGCATCTCGTCCGCCCGCGCCCCGAAGGCGGCCAGCGTCGGGACGAACGCCGTGCCCTGCGCGGCCATGCGGTCGAGCAGTGCCGGGTCCAGGTGCATCCCGTGCTCCAGACTGTCCGCGCCCGCGAGCACGGCGTTGCGTGAGCCCTCGGGCGTCTGGCAGTGCACCGCGACCTTCCCGCCGACCGCGTGCACCGCCTTCACGGTCGCGGTCAACAGCGGCAGCGGCACGGCCGGTTCGTCCTGCGCCCAGTCGCCGATCACCTTGCACCAGCCGGACGAGGCGGTCGCCTCCTCCACGGCCGCTCGCACCAGTTCGTCCTCGGTCACATCGCGCCCCAGGCCGGGGAAGAACCGGCCGGGCGTGGCCAGCCACCGCCCCGCCGACGTCACACGCGGCAGCTCCGGGTCCTCGTCGACCCACGCGGGCATCCGCGCCGTGGTGCCCGGGGTGCGTACCGCCAGCACCCCGGCGTCGCGGTGCTCGGCCAACTGCCCGCGCAGCAGCTCCTCGTCGAACGGAGCGTCCGGCGTCGGCGCACCCGGATGCGTGTGCACATCGACGAGCCCGGGCAGCAGCCAGCCGCCGTCGACGACCAACTCCTTGTCCCGGCCCTCGAGTCCGCCCGCCGGAGGACCCTCGCGCAGTACCTCGCCGTCGATCCGGAAGACCCGCTCCTCGCGCTCCGGCAGCACGACTCCGCGTATGCACAACATCAGCCGACCGTACGTCACTTCCTCCGCCGCACCAAGATCCGCGCCAATCCGGCGGACGGGAAGTGGGGTGACTTCTCCGCCCGGCGCCCGGTCGTCCTGGACGAATGAGCCCCGCCCGGTGGGCGCCCCCCGGCCGAGGCCGCACCCAGAGCGTCGCCGGGCGGAGCCGGTCCGTACCGGCGGCGCACAGGGCGATATGACGGCCCGGTCAGTCGGTGACGCGCACGGTCTCCACCCACTGCGGGGGCAGCGGGGCGTCCGCACCGATGAGCGCGGCGATCAGCCGGCACGAGGGGGCCTCGTACGGCCAGGGGGTGAAGCCGTCGGTGAGGACGACGACGATGTTCGGCCGGTCCCGGGCCGCGAGCGCGGCGGCGATGCCCACCCGCATGTCGGTGCCGCCGCCCCCGCCCAGGGCGACCTGCTCGGCGGACGTCACCCGCGACACGGCCTGCACGTCCGCGTCGCAGGCCAGCACGGTGACCCGGTTGCCCCGGACGCCCACCTCCCGCAGCACACCGGTGACCTCGCCCAGGGCCGCGCCCAGTTCCTCGTCCCCCATGGACCCGGAGGTGTCGATGACGACGGCGACCCGGGGCAGCGGACGACGCAGGCTGGGCAGGACCACGCCAGGCAGCGCCGCACTGCGCCGGGACGGGCGCCGGTAGGTGTAGTCCATCGCCCCAGCCGCCCAGGCCGCCGCCTCGCGGACGGCGCCCGCGAGCGCCTGCCGCCAGTCGATGCTGGGCTCCAGGATCTCGTCCGCCCAGCGCTCCCAGCCCGCCGGGAGCGTGCCCCGGCTGCGCCGGTGGGCGCGCATGGCCTCCGCGGTGTGCCGCCGCAGCGCCTGCGCCTCCACCGGGCCGAGGCTCGTCGGACCCTCGTTCCCGGGCAGTTCCCACGGCACGGGCTGCCCGTGCGCGCCCGAACCGCAGTCGTGCGCCGGTGCCCCCGGCGGGATCGACGGCAGGTATTCCTCGAAGAGCCCTCCTGTCGGCAGGCCGAAGAGCCGGGGCTCCATCCGGCCGGCCGGCAGCGGCAGCCCGTCCGCGATCAGGTCGTCGTTGATCTCGCAGTCCTGCGCCACGTTGAGCCGGTGGTGGTCGCGCTGGTCGGCGGCGGGCAGCCGCTCCGCGCGGCCGTGGTGGTCCCGCAGCAGATGCGCCACCTCGTGCAGCCACACCCCGGCCAGCTCCGCCACCGGCGTCGCCTCCACGAAGGCGGGCGACACGTAGCAGCGCCAGTGCCGGTCCACGCCCATCGTCGGCACCCCGGTGCTCGGCACCACCGACAGCGCGTACAGCGCCGACGCCAGATACGGCCGGTCGGTCGCCGCGCGGTAGCGGGCGGCGAGTAGCTTGGTCATGTCCAACTGGGCCCGCCCCGGGGCGGCTTCCGGTTCCGGCACCGCCGTACCCGCCTCAGCCGCTCTGCGGCAGCGCGCCGGACAGCCGGAGCAGTTCCACGAACGCGTCGATGCCCTCGGGCACCGGCCAGTCGGTGTCCCGCATCGACGCCAGGTCGACCGCCGCCCTGGCCGCCACGTCGGGCACGCCCGCGTCCACGGCCTTCGCCAGCACCGCCCAGCCCGCCTCCCAGCGCTGCCGGGTGAGATCACCCTGGACGGCCGCCACGATCGCGATGAGGAACGCCAGTTGGCGGTCGCCGCGCTCCGGCAGGGCGAACGCGTCGGGGTTCGCCAGCACCCGGTCCGGGTCGGGCAGGTCGAGGTTCTCCAGGTACGACAGCAGCTCGATGCCCGCGCCGTCCCCCACCGCCCCGGCCAGCGCGGCGGCGAGCGCCTCACGCCCGGCGCCCGTCGCGTACCCGGTGGCGAGCAGTCGCAGTGCCATGTCCCAGGTGCGGGGCGACGGCCAGGCCCGGCCCCGGCTCTCCGCGTCGGCCGGGATGTGGTGGACGAGGCCGGGGCGCGCGGTGAGGAAGCCGGAGACCGCGCCGCGGGCCCGTGCCGCCGAACCCGGCACGCGGGCGGCGTCGACGACGGGGACCGTCACCTCGGGCCACGTACCGGCCATGCCGCGCGCCACCGTGCGCGGGTCGTGCGTCCAGTGCAGATGCACGAAGCGGTTGGCGAGCGGCGGGCTGAGGTGCCACCCGTCCGCCGCGCTCGACGGCGGGTTCGCCGCGGCCACGATGCGCACCGACTCGGGCAACGTCAGGCTGCCCACCCGCCGTTCCAGCACGACGCGCAGCAAGGCCGCCTGCACCGCCGGGGGAGCGGACGACAACTCGTCGAAGAACAGCAGCCCCCGGCCCGCGCGCGCCAGTCGCACCGCCCAGTCCGGCGGAGCCATCGGCACCCCGGTCACGGCCGGGTCGTCACCGACGACCGGCAGTCCGGCGAAGTCGGACGGCTCGTGCACGCTGGCGATGACCGTCTCCAGCCCGAGACCGAGCCCGGCCGCGAGCTGCTCCATCCCCGCCGACTTGCCGATCCCGGGCTCGCCCCACAGCAGGACGGGCTGATTCGCCGTCACCGCCAGTGCCAGCGCCTCGAGCTGGGGGTTGCTCGCGACTTCCGTGCGGGACGAGCGCAGCCGACGGTTGAGCTCGTCGGCGGCGTCCAGAGGCCCCGACGCTGCGGCCGGGACCGACGGCGCGGCCGGGGCCACGGGTGAGGAGGCCGGTGGCGGCGTCACGGCGGGCGGCATTGCCGGCGCGGGGACCGGGGCGGCGTCGGACGGCGCCGCAGACGGCTGCCGGCCCGGTGAGGCGTCGGGGGACGGCGCCGCGGGCGGCTGCCCCGCGGTGTCACGGGCGGCGGTGCTCACTCGTCCTCGTCCTCACTTCCGTACTCCTCCCGCTCCTGCTGCCACTCCTCCCACCACTCCGCGCCGACGCCCGGGTGCTCCTTCTCCACCCGTTCCCGGAGGAACTGCAGGTCCGTCCGGCGGTACATGCGGATCAGCTGGGCCAGCGAGAGCTCCGTCTGGTCGACGACGTCGATCCGTGCCCCGGCCTCGACCAGCGCCCTCACCAACGTCGTCGAACCGCGGTCGGCGACCGCCACGCAGAGCGGGGTGCGCTCCCGGTGGTCCAGGGCCTCCAGATCGAGACCGGCGTCCAGCAGCCGGGACAGCAGCGGCTCATGGTCCAGGTAATGCAGCACGTGGAGCAGGCTGCGCCGTCCGGCGTCCCGCACCCGAGGATCCACGCCCGCGTCCAGCAGCTCCAGCACCCCGGGGGTGTCGCCGTGCTGGGCGCGCAGGAAGAGCTCCCGCCGCTGGGCCCGCAGCGCCTTGGGGAGTCGGCCCGTGCCCGTGGTGCAGGAGTGTTCCGCCGCGAAGCACCCGGTGACCGCGCCACCGAAGGCCCGCAGCGCGTTCTCGCGCTGCTGCTCCTGCGCACTGTGCGGGGTCGCGAGCCTCCCGTCGCGGAAGACGACCTCGTGCCATTCACCACGGCACCTGACGCGTACGGGTGTTGGAGGCGTCGGCCCGGGCGGCCCGGACGCCGTCGGCGTACCGGGGAACAGGGCCCCGGCGACCAGCGGATGCAACTGCGCCGGAGCCAGCGCGCCGATCCGCAGCAGGTCCACGTCCGGCAGCCGCCGCCAGGACGCGGGGGGAAGGAAGGCCACGTCCGCGGCCGCCTCCCGGCCGACGAGCCTGATCCGCAGCCGTCTGTCGCCGCCGTCGCCCGTGAACTCCAGCAGGATGCGCGCGTACCAGTCCCCACTGATCTGGAGGCGGTCCGTCGCGCACAGATCCGCGAACCGGCGGGCCTCCGCCTCCAGGCGGGGAACGTCGAGCGCCAGCCGCCCCAGGGCCGCCTCCGGCTCAGCCGAGTGCCACGACGGGGTGTCCGGCTCGGTCGGGTCCAGTTCGATCCCGGCCGCCGCCAGGGAGTCGGCCACCTTCCCCCGTTGGTGCAGCAGGGTCACCCACTCCGCGTGGGCCACCGGGTCGTCGGTTCCGGGATCCGTGCCGGGCAGTTCGTCCGCCCCGAGCGGTGTGCCGTCGGCGCGGAGGAACGGCAACCGGTCCGCACCGCCGACACGCGCGCGCAGCTCACCGGTGTGCCGCGCGTCCCACAGGTACCGGCAGGCACGCCAGTCCATGGCCCCCGGATGGAAGGCGTGCGAGGAGCCGTCGAGCCGCACCGACCCGAACCTCAGCGAGATCCGCTGCGGACCCTCGACCATCGGGGGAGTGCGCACGTACAGGCACGGGACGTCCGATTCGAGCGCGCCCTCCACGGCGCCGTAGCCCGCCAGAACCACGGTCAGGTCGGCGGCGAGGGTGGAGCGCCCGCCCAGCACGCGCGGCAGATGCCAGCGCACCAGATCCGGCACCAGATGGCGCAGATCCTCGCCGAGCGCCCCGGCCACGTCCGGCCCGTACGCCGAGGCGATCCCGGGCAGGTCGAAGGCCACGTCGAACAGGGCCGCCGCGCAGGCCCCCCGCCAGTCACCGGCCGCGCGCCGCTCGGCGGACGCCTCGATCATCCAGCGGGGCACCGCGTACCGGCGGACCTGCCGCAGACTCGCCGTCTCCTCCGGATCGAAGAGCCTCGTCCCCGCCTCCGCGTTCACCGCGCCGGGGTTCACCGCGTCCGGGCTCACCGGTAGACGCTCCTGACCGCGAGCAGGTCCGCGTGGGCGCCGCGGTCCGGACGCAGCCGCGCCGCGAAGGAACGCTTCACCCGGCGGGGCAGACCGGGGCCCAACCCCACGTACTCCAGGCGCGAGCGGGAGTCGACGGCGGCCAGCAGGGTCTTCGCGCCCCGACCGGTGAGCCCGGTGTGGCGCAGCTCCAGCCGCCGCAGCGGACTGCTGTGCAGCGCCCCGGCCAGCGCGTCGGCGCCGGCGTCACCGGTGACGTTGGGGCTGGCCCCGAGGGTCCGTTCGGACAGTGGGCGGCCCAGGTCGAGCGCCTCGATCCCATCGAGCGCGTCGGCCAGGGCGCGTGCGCCGTCGGGCCCGATCCCGTTGCCGCCGAGGCCGAGCCGGACCGGCCGGGCGGCGTCGGTGGCGGCCGCGAGCACGGTGGTGCCGGCGTCACCGAGGTGGTTGGACGGCAGGTACAGCTCCCGTACCCCCGCGTCCCGGATCAGGGCGGCGAGCAGCGGGGCGGCGTCGGGGCCGAGCCCGTTGCCGCCGAGGAACAACCGCTCGACCGGCCGGGACCGTTCGGCGAGCACGGAGAGCAGCACGCCGAGCCCCTCCGTGGAGAGACCGGTGTTCACCAGGTCGAGGGTGCGCAGCGCGGTGTTGCGGCACAGCATCGTCGCGAGCGCCCGGACACCGGCGTCGCCCACGGGGTTACGCTTCAGCCACAGCGCCCGCACGGTGTCGTCCCCTGCGAGCGCGTCGGCGAGTGCCGAGGCCCCGTCGGCTCCGATCCGGTTGCAGCCGAGGTAGACGGTGCGCAGGCCGTGCCCGTCGGCCGCGAGCGCGTCGGCGACCGCCCGCGCTCCCTCGTCCCCCAGCGAGTTGGTGCCGAGCAGTACGTGCGCGGCGTGCGGGGACTTCGCGGCGACGGGCATCACCCGGACCGCACCCGCCACCCCGAGCCCCTGCTTGCACAGGTCGACCCGGCCGTCCGTCCGCAACGAACCGAGCGCGAAGCTCTCGTCCGCCTCGACCGGACGCGCTGAGCCGAGCCGTTCCAGCAACGGATCCAGCAGGGCCGGGTCGGCGAGCGGAATGTCCGGGTGCTCGATCGCGGGACAGCGCACGGGCATCGGCTGCAACATCACTACTCCCAGGTCCCCGTCGGTACCCGGCCCGGAGGGGACGACAGCGTTCTCCGCCCGCTCGGGACGAACCGACGCCATCGACTCCGCTCCACGAAAAGGTGGCAAGGCCGGTCGGATTCGAACCGACGTCCTCCAGCTCGATGCTAGGGCGCGACGACCTCTGCGCTACAGCCTTGCCATGCGTGATCATAGCCACTGCCGAGCCGAATTCGCACACCTGTCCCATGCTTGGTCGTGGCGGCGGCCGAGTGCGGGCCTCGCGGCCCGGTCGAAGTCGCGCGCGGTGGCGCGGCGCGGTTCAGCGCAGCCGCTCGTATGCGGGCAGGGTCAGGAAGTCCGTGTAGTCCTGGTCCAGGGCGACCTGGAGCAGCAGGTCGTGGGCCTGCTGCCATTGCCCGGCCGCGAACGCCTCGTCGCCGATCCCGGCGCGGATCGTGGCCAGTTCCTCGGCGGCGACCTTGCGGGCCAGGTCCGCGGTGGCGTGCTCGCCGTTCTCGAAGACCACGTCCGCGTTGATCCACTGCCAGATCTGCGAGCGTGAGATCTCCGCGGTGGCCGCGTCCTCCATCAGGTCGAAGATGGCGACCGCGCCCTGGCCGCGCAGCCACGCCTCGATGTAGCGGATGCCGACCGCGACGGCGTTGCGCAGGCCCTCGTACGTGGGCTTGGCTTCCAGGGTGGCGATGGCGATCAGGTCGCCCGCGGTCACCGAAACGTCCTCGCGCAGGCGGTCCTTCTGGTTCGGCCTCTCGCCGAGGACCGCGTCGAAGGAGGCCATGGCGATCGGGACGAGGTCCGGGTGGGCGACCCAGGAGCCGTCGAAGCCGTCGCGGGCCTCGCGGTCCTTGTCCGCCTTGACCTTCTCGAAGGCCACCTTGTCGACCTCCGCGTCGCGGCGGGACGGGATGAACGCCGCCATGCCGCCGATGGCGTGCGCACCGCGCTTGTGGCAGGTGCGGACGAGGAGTTCGGTGTAGGCGCGCATGAACGGGGCGGTCATCGTCACCGCGTTGCGGTCGGGGAGGACGAACTCGGCGCCTGCGTCACGGAAGTTCTTGACGAGGGAGAAAAGGTAGTCCCATCGGCCCGCGTTCAGCCCGGAGGCGTGGTCGCGCAGCTCGTACAGGATCTCCTCCATCTCGTACGCGGCGGTGATCGTCTCGATGAGGACGGTGGCGCGGACCGTTCCCTGCGGGATGCCGACGTAGTCCTGCGCGAAGACGAAGATGTCGTTCCAGAGGCGGGCCTCCAGATGCGACTCCGTCTTCGGGAGATAGAAGTACGGACCCTTGCCGAGGCCGATGAGGCGCTGGGCGTTGTGGAAGAAGTAGAGGCCGAAGTCGACCAGCGCGCCCGGCACCGGGATGCCGTCCAGTTGGAGGTGGCGTTCGTTCAGGTGCCAGCCGCGCGGACGGGTGACGACCGTGGCCAGTTCGTCGGCGGGCCTCAGCGCGTACGACTTGCCGGTCCTCGGGTCCGTGAAGTCGATGGAACGGGTGTGGGCGTCGATCAGATTGAGCTGACCGAGGACCACGTTCTGCCACGTCGGGGCGGACGCGTCCTCGAAGTCGGCGAGCCAGACCCGGGCGCCGGAGTTGAGGGCGTTGATGGTCATCTTGCGGTCGGTCGGACCGGTGATCTCCACACGGCGGTCGTCCAGCGCGGCCGGGGCCGGCGCGACCCGCCAGGTGTCGTCCTCACGGATCGCCGCCGTCTCGGGCAGGAAGTCCAGCGTGCGGGTGCGGGCGATCTCCGCGCGGCGCTCGGTGCGGCGCGCGAGCAGCTCGTCACGACGGGGCGTGAACCGGCGGTGCAGCTCGGCCACGAACGCGAGGGCCGCGTCGGTCAGGACGTCGTCCTGCCGGGGCAGCGGCTCGGCATCGACGATGGACGGCGGGGACGGCGCTGGTGCGGACATGAGCTGTCACTCCTTCAGCGGGCGGCGCGGACGGGCGCTCACGGCCGCCGGCCTGCACGGCACGGCGTGCCAGGGCTGCGGGACACGGGTCGGGGTGCTGTCTGACATGCGGAGAGATTCTGATGTGCGGATGTTACTTTTCCCATGGTGGAAGTTCAACGTTGATGTCGAGATTCTCAGGGCGACAGAAGGAGCCGGGCGATGGCGCGAAGTGCCGCCGTCGTCCTGGGCCTCATGCCTCGCGTCCCATGCGTCTCACGTCTCGCGCGGATCACGTTCCACGCCTCGCGCCTCATGCGAGGTGTTCGAGGTCTTCCGGAGCGTCGATGTCGTACGCCTCGGCCACGTCCGCACACTCGACGAGCGTGATCGCGTCGCGGTGCGCCCGCAGGTACGAGCGCGCTCCCCGGTCGCCCACCGCCTCCGCCACGACATCCGCCCACCGGTCGGCCCCGATCAGCACCGGATGTCCGCGCTCGCGGCCGTACGAGGCCGCGACGAGAGCGCCGCGCGAACCGCACGCGGTCCGCACCCGGGCCACCGCCTCCGGGCCGATGCCCGGCTGGTCGACCAGGAATACCAGGGCCGCGTCCGCGTCCGTGGCGGTGAGGGCCCCGAGCCCCGCGCGCAGTGACGAGCCCATGCCCTCCGTCCACCCGGGATTGACGGTCACCGCGCACCCAGTGAGGTCGGCCCGCTCACGTACCTCGTCGGCCGAGGCGCCCAGCACCACATGGACGCGGTCGCAGCCGCCCGCCCGAAGCACCCGCACCGCACGCTCCACCAGTGGGCGGCCGCGGTGTTCGAGCAGCGCCTTGGGGTGTCCGCCGAGCCGCCGCCCGCCGCCGGCGGCCAGCAGCAGTCCCGTGACCACCGGGGCCCGATCCGTTCGATTCATCTGATTCCTCCGTGGATACTCCGCCCTTCAGGGCGGAGAGGAAATGGAATCCTGCGGAGCAGGGCAAGGGCTGCGATTCGCCGCCAGGGGGGATCGTAGTGCTCTGACCAGCAGGTTTGATCTTCACGTGTGGGTGCATTAGTTTGTGAGCGTGACCGTGAGCTGTGTGAAGCGGGCGTTCAAGTACCGCTT
>NZ_JBIDBS010000029.1:0-86437 GCF_043204165.1 Streptomyces sp. NPDC047982
CCCTGGCGGCGAATCGCAGCCCTTGCCCTGCTCCACAGGAGTCCGTTTCCTCTCCGCCCTGAAGGGCGGAGTATCCACGGAGGAATCAGATGAACGCGCGTGCCGCGGTCGCCGAGCGGCTGCCCGAACTGGTGGAACCGCCGTCCCCTGCCGAGTGGTCGGCCCTTCTGCGTGAACGGATCGGCATGCTCGCACAGGGGCGGGCCGAGGTGTCCGCCGGGCTCCCCCCGCCCGACGCGATCCGTACCGGCAGCGAGCGCAGGGCGCGGCAGTGGACCGGGGCGGTCTTCTCCTTCGTGGCGCTGCTGATCGGTCTGGCCCTGTTCACCCCGGTCACGGCACCGGACCGGTACGAGCCCCCGAAGTCCCCGGCCAACCGGGGCGAGGAGGCACCGCCGCGGTTCGCTCCGCAGCCGCTGACCGCGCAGGAACTGCGGCTGCGCGCGCGACTGTACGGCGAACTCGTGCGGGGGCCCGCGCGGCTGATCCCCCGAGCCGGCTGACCCCGCTCCCTGTCTGTCGCAAGGCTTCCTGTCCCGTCACAGGGCCGATCTGCTGCCACGGGCCCGGCCATCTGTCACCGTGCTTGCCGCCTGTCAGGACCGGCCACCTCCTGTCACGGCGTGGCCTCGTTCACGAAGCCGGACGCACGGGGCCGGACATGGCCAAGCGACGGGGCCGGACATGGGCCAGGCGACGGGGCCGGACATGGGCCAGGCGACGGGGCGGACATGGGACGTACGGAGCCAGCATACGGAGCCGGGCATACGGAGCCGGGCATACGGGCGGTCCGGCGGTGGCACGAAAGCGGCGCGGGCCCGCACCCCGATCAGGGGTACGGGCCCGCGCCGTCTGTGCGGTGGCTCACCGAGGCGTGCCGCTCCGATGACGGAACGGTCAGGCGCCGAGGATCTCGCGCGCCAGCTTGGCGGTCTCGGTCGGCGTCTTGCCGACCTTGACGCCGGCGGCCTCGAGGGCCTCCTTCTTCGCCTGCGCGGTGCCGGAGGAACCGGAGACGATGGCGCCGGCGTGGCCCATGGTCTTGCCCTCAGGGGCGGTGAAGCCCGCGACGTAACCGACGACCGGCTTGGTGACGTTGGCCTTGATGAACTCGGCCGCACGCTCCTCGGCGTCGCCGCCGATCTCGCCGATCATCACGATCAGGTCGGTCTCGGGGTCGGCCTCGAACGCCGCGAGGGCGTCGATGTGCGTCGTACCGATGACCGGGTCGCCACCGATGCCGACGGCGGACGAGAAGCCGATGTCACGCAGCTCGTACATCATCTGGTAGGTCAGCGTGCCGGACTTGGACACGAGACCGATGCGGCCGGGCTTGGTGATGTCGCCCGGGATGATGCCGGCGTTGGACTGGCCGGGGGTGATCAGACCGGGGCAGTTAGGGCCGATGATCCGGGTCTTGTTGCCCTTCGAGCTCGCGTACGCCCAGAAGGCGGCGGAGTCGTGGACGGCGATGCCCTCGGTGATGACGACGGCGAGGGGGATCTCGGCGTCGATCGCCTCGACGACGGCGGCCTTGGCGAAGGCCGGCGGCACGAAGAGGACGGACACGTTCGCGCCGGTCTTCTCCATCGCCTCGGCGACGGAGCCGAAGACGGGAACCTCGGTGCCGTCGAAGTCGACGGACGTGCCGGCCTTGCGGGGGTTCACGCCGCCGACGATGTTGGTGCCGTCACCGAGCATGAGCTTGGTGTGCTTCATGCCGGTGGCGCCGGTCATCCCCTGGACGATGACCTTGCTGTCCTTGGTGAGGAAGATTGCCATGGTGTGGGAGTCCCTCGTCCTTTACTTCGCAGCCGCGGCGAGCTCGGCGGCCTTGTCGGCCGCGCCGTCCATGGTGTCCACGCGCTGAACCAGCGGGTGGTTGGCGTCGGAAAGGATCTTGCGACCCAGCTCCGCGTTGTTGCCGTCAAGGCGCACGACCAGCGGCTTGGTGACCTCTTCGCCCTTGCTCTTGAGCAGCGCCAGCGCCTGTACGATGCCGTTGGCGACCTCGTCGCAGGCGGTGATGCCACCGAAGACGTTGACGAAGACGGACTTGACGTCCGGGTCGCCGAGGATGATCTCCAGGCCGTTCGCCATGACCTCGGCGGAGGCACCGCCACCGATGTCGAGGAAGTTGGCGGGCTTCACGTTGCCGTGGTTCTCACCGGCGTACGCGACGACGTCCAGGGTCGACATGACCAGACCGGCGCCGTTGCCGATGATGCCGACCTCGCCGTCGAGCTTGACGTAGTTGAGGTTCTTGGCCTTGGCGGCGGCCTCCAGCGGGTTGGCCGCGGCCTTGTCCTCCAGCGCCTCGTGCTCGGGCTGGCGGAAGTCGGCGTTGTCGTCGAGGGAGACCTTGCCGTCCAGCGCCAGGATGTCGCCGGAGGCGACCTTGGCGAGCGGGTTGACCTCGACGAGGAGCGCGTCCTCGGCGACGAAGGTCTTCCACAGCGTCACCAGGACCTCGGCAACCTTCTCGGCGACCTCGGCCGGGAACTTCGCCTGGGCGACGATCTCACGGGCCTTCTCGATGGTGACGCCGGCGTTGGAGTCGACCGGGACCTTGGCGAGGGCCTCGGGGGTCTTCTCCGCGACCTCCTCGATGTCCATGCCGCCCTGCACCGAGGCCATGGCCAGGAAAGTGCGGTTGGTGCGGTCGAGGAGGTACGAGACGTAGTACTCCTCGACGATCTCCGGCGCGGTCTCGGCGATCATCACCTTGTGGACCGTGTGGCCCTTGATGTCCATGCCGAGGATGTCGCTCGCGCGGGCGACCGCCTCGTCGGGGGTGGAGGCCAGCTTGACGCCGCCGGCCTTGCCGCGGCCGCCGACCTTCACCTGCGCCTTGACGACCGACTTGCCGCCCAGCCGCTCGGTCGCCTCGCGGGCTGCCTCAGGCGTGTCGATGACTTCACCGGCCAGCACCGGTACACCGTGCTTGGCGAAGAGGTCCCTCGCCTGGTACTCGAACAGGTCCACGCGCGTCCGTCCCTTAATCAGTGGTCTCGCGGTTCGATTTCTGCGTGGGCGTGCCGCGAGGGGCAAATGCGACTGCTCTGTCACGAGGGAGGCGCACAGGGTGACCCGTGCACGCGGCATGTCCATCTCGCAGGTTATCCCCGCGCTCCGCGTGACCCTAAATCGCAGATCACACCTGAGCGGTGATTACGGTCACAGATCAGGCGGATGACCGAGGCGCGGTGGACGGGACGGTGCGCGGCGTGGCAGGGCTCCCGGAACGAGCCCACGGCGCCCTCCGGAGATCCCGGGTACGGGACCCTCGCTCGCAGGACGCCGGGGGCGTCCGCCCCGGGGTGTCCGCCCTGGCGCCCTGGCGCCCTGGGGTGGACGCCCCGAGGTGTCTGCCCCGTCTGCCCCCGGCTGCGTCGGACAGCGAGCGCGTTGGACCCTGAGGGCGTCGGACAGCGAGCGCGGGTGTGCGGGGCTTCGGCCCAGGGCGCGGGACGCGAGGCGCAGGATCCGGGAAGCCAGGCGCGGGATCCGGGAAGCCGGGCGCAGGATCCGGATGCGCACCGGGCCGGGTCCGGACGCCCAGGGCGGTGTCCGGGTGCGCACGGGGCCGGACCGGGCGCCCGGCGCGAAATCCGCGGGCGCGCCGGGCGGTGTCATGGGGGGCCGTGTGCGAGGCCGACGCACACGGTCGGGATGCACGTCGGGCGTGCGCGGCCAGGCGCGTGGTGGCCGCACGTGGTCGGCGCACGCCTCCGGGGCGGCGGGTCCGCTCACGTCGTCGGGGCGGCAGGGCCGCTCACGCGGTCGGGCCGGGGCGGCGGGGGGCCTCCGTGTCCGGTACGGGTATCGGCCTCTTCTCGATCGCCGCGGCCATCACCTCGGGGAAGAGATCCGGCGTGCAGGCGAACGCCGGTGTTCCCAAGGCCGCGAGAGCCGCCGCGTGATCGTGGTCGTAGGCGGGCGCGCCCTCGTCGGACAACGCCAGCAGGGTCACGAACTGCACCCCGGACGCCTTCATCGCGGCGACCCGCTTCAGCATCTCGTCGCGTATGCCGCCCTCGTAGAGGTCGCTGATGAGCACGACGACGGTGTCGGCGGGGCGGGTGATCCTGGACTGGCAGTACGCGAGCGCGCGGTTGATGTCCGTGCCGCCGCCCAACCGCGTGCCGAACAACACGTCCACGGGGTCGTCCAACTGGTCCGTGAGGTCGACGACCGCCGTGTCGAAGACGACGAGCCTGGTGCGCAGCGTGCGCATGGAGGCGAGGACCGCGCCGAAGACGGAGGCGTGGACGACGGAGGCCGCCATCGACCCCGACTGGTCGACGCAGAGGACGACGTCCTTCTTCACGGACCGTGCGGCCCGCCCGTATCCGATGAGTCGTTCGGGGACGACGGTGCCGTATTCGGGCAGGTAGTTCTTGAGGTTGGCCCGGATCGTGCGGTCCCAGTCGATGTCGTGGTGCCGGGGGCGGTCGCTCCGCGTCGAGCGGTCCAGCGCCCCGGCGAGGGTGGCCCGGGTGCGGGTCGCGAGCCGTTTCTCCAGGTCGTCGACGACCTTGCGCACGACGGCCCGCGCGGTCTCTTTCGTCGTCTCGGGCATGGCCTTGTTGAGCGAGAGGAGCGTTCCGACGAGGTGGACGTCCGCCTCGACGGCCTCCAGCATCTCCGGTTCGAGGAGCAGCGCGGAGAGGCCGAGCCGGTCGATGGCGTCCCGCTGCATGATCTGGACGACGGAGCTGGGGAAGTACGTGCGGATGTCGCCGAGCCAGCGGGCCACGGACGGAGCGGAGGCCCCGAGTCCTGCCGAGCGGCTGTTCCCGTTTCCGCCTCCGGCCCCGCGGCCGTACAACGCGGTCAGCGCGCCGTCCATCGCGGCGTCGCGGCCGGTGAGGCCGCGCCCGGTGCTCTCCTCGCCGTCCCCGCCCAGGACCAGCCGCCAACGGCGCAGTCGCTCGTCGGCCGCCGGGCCGGGCCGGGGGCCGTGGGCCGGATGGGTCGTGGTGCCGGCCGTGTTGGTGGTCATCCCGTTGCCCCCAGCGGTTCCTCGACGGTTCGGGTCCTGCCGTCCGGGGCGTCTCCGCCCTGCCGCGGACCGAGGTCCGCGGCCACGCCGGTGCCGATGCCGGCGCCAGTGCCGGTGACCGGGCGGCTACGGGTAACCGCTTCGGGCTCGGCTTCGGCGGATTCTTCAGTGGTCGTTCCGGTCCCCGTACGGGCGTCGGCTTCGGCCTCGGCGGGTGCGTCGGCGATCGTGCCGAGAAGGAGGCGCAGAACCGGCCCCACCGCGTCGGCCCGCGCCGCGTCGAGTCCGGGCCCGAAGCCGGGAACCATCACCCTGGTGCCCGCACCGGTGGCACCGGCCGCCGCCCCGCCCGCGGCCGGACCACGCCGTACGAGTTCGCCCAGCGTGCGCCGAACCCCGGCCTCGTAGACCGAGAAGGTTCGACGCAGCAGGGGCAGTACGTCGGCGAAGGTGTCGGCGGGAACGCCGGTGAGCCAGACGTCGACCAGACCGAGCAGCCGCGCGTCGTGGACGAGGAGCATTCCGCCGCCCGCGCCACCGATGAAGCCCTCGATCCAGGCTGCCGCGTCGGCGGGTGGCGTGCCGGGTGAGAGGACCAGACCCATCAGTCGTGCCGCGTCGTCCTCCGCGATCCGCCCCTCGTCGAGCAGCAGGCGGGCCGCACGGCCCCTGACGACGCCCGCGACGGTGTCCCGGGTGGCGAGCTTGTGCAGTACGGCGGCCCAGCGCCCACGCAGCCCGTCACCTTCCAAATGCGCGGGAACGGCCCCGCCGAGCAGCCCGATCGCGGTATGGATGCCGTCCATCCGGCGGCGCATCCCGGCGGCGCCGTCGGCATCGAGTCCGGTGCACGCCGGTGGCAGGCCGACGCAGACGCGCTCCGCCAGTCCGACGGCGACCTCGCCGAGCGCCCCCGTGTCCGTGGACCGCACATCGCCGTAGCGCAGGATGCGGGCCAGTGCGGGCAGGGCGTCGGCGAGCCGTCCTACGTCGGCGTCGAGCGCGGCGCGGTCGGCGAGGGCCCGCATCACCACGGGCAGGGCGTCCGGCAGTTCCGCGAGCAGGCACTGCTCGGCGAGGGCCGTGATGTCGGCGAGGGAGGCTGCGGAAGCGGCCTGGAACTCCGCCTTGGCGGTCGCGGCGCAGAGCACGGTGGTGCCCCATGTCCCGGCCTCGGCGACCTGTACGTACAGCTCGGGTTCCCAGCACAGCCGCCAGCTCTCGCGGAACGTGCCGGTGCTTGCCCGGCCGGTCGCGGGCTCGCCCCAGTCGACGGCGAGGATCCGCAGCCGGTGCAGCAGCCGGCTGCGTGCCGCGTCGGTGTCCTTGCGCAGGTCGAGTTCCAACTCCCGTACGGTTGCTTCCGGTTTGAGCCGGAGCGCGCGCTGTCGGCGGGTGAGGTCGCGTTGCAGCGGTACGGCGGGGGCGGTCTCGGGCACCTCTCCCAGGGTTTCGCCGACGATCAGCCGGTCCCGTACGAGCGCCAGGGGGACATCGGAGCCGTCGCACATCACGGCCCGGACCGCGTCCGTCGTCTCGCTCAGTCCGGCGAGCGGACGGCCGCGCATGGCTGCGAGGGACTCGGCGAGCCGGACGGCCTCGATGACATGGGCGGACGACACGAACCGATCCTCCTCGCGCAGGAGTCCGGCGACCTTGGTCATCCACCGTTCGATCGGGCGATCGGCGGCGGCGAAGAGGTGTCCGTACCAGCCGGGCGAGTCGATACCTGCCCCGTATCCACTGTTCCGGGCGAGCCTGCGATGCGACCAGGGCACCCATGTCAGCTCGGTCCTGACCTTGGGCAGTCCCTTGAGCACGGACCTGTCGGCGGCGAGCGTGGTCCTCGTCGCGAGCGCGGGAACGTGCCAGGCGCCGCAGACGACCGCGATGTCGTCGCCGAACTCCTTTCGGGCCTTTCGCAGTTCCACGCGCATGTACGCCTCGCGAACGGTGTCACGGGGATGGTCGCCGTCCCCGTGCACCTCGCGGAGCGCCGTCATCGCCTCGGCGAGCGCGGCGAAGGGCGCCATCGGGTCGGCGTCGCCGTCCTGGGTGCGGTGCTCGACGACGTCCTCCCACCAACGCTCCGGGTCGTCGTAACCTGCCGTCTCCGCCAGCACACGGACGGGGTCGACGGGGACTCGCCCCGCCGAGCCGTCGGCACCCGGCCCTCCCACCCCGCCCCGGTCCGGGTCTCCGCCCTCGTTCGCTCCCTCGGCCGCTCCCCCGGCGTTCCCGTCCCTGTTGCCGTCCTCGGCCGTCGGCCCGTTCCCGTTCCCCTGGCCTGCCGTCGGCGCGTTCCCGTTGCCGGGGCCTGCCGTCGGCCCGCTCCCGTTCCCCTGGCCTGCCGTCGGCCCGCTCCCGTCGCCGTGGCCGCTCTCGGGGGTGGCCCTGCTCCCGTCGTGGGCCGCTTCCCGGTCGGTGTCCCGGTCGTCCTCGTACTCTTCCTCCTCAGCAGCTCGCTGCTCAGCCGCCCGTGCGATGGCCAGGGAGTTCGCCGCGGGAAGGTCGATGAAGCGGACCGGCACGCCGTGCGCCAGGGCCCAGCGGATCGCGACCCATTCGGGAGAGAACGCGGCCATCGGCCAGAACGCCGCCTGCCCCGGGTCGTCGACGGCGTGGGCGAGCAACGCGACCGGCGGTCGCATTCGTTCGTCGGCGGCCAGCGGGAGCAGCGCGTCCCCTTCGGGCGGGCCCTCGATCAGGACGGCCCGGGGACGTACTGCCTCCAGGGCCGCGCGGACGGCACGTGCCGAGCCCGGCCCGTGATGGCGCACCCCCAGCAGGAGGGGCCCGCCAGGGCCCGGGGTCCGGGTCATGCGGACACCTCGCGGCAGGCGCGGTAGAAGTCCTTCCACCCGTCTCGTTCCCGTACCACCGTCTCCAGGTACTCCTGCCAGACCACACGGTCGGCCGCCGGATCGCGGACGACGGCGCCGAGGATGCCCGCCGCCACGTCACCGGGGCGCAGCACCCCGTCGCCGAAGTGGGCGGCCAGCGCCAGCCCGTTGGTGACGACGGAGATCGCCTCGGCCGTCGACAGTGTCCCCGTCGGGGACTTGAGTTTGGTGCGGCCGTCGGTGGTCATTCCGTCGCGCAGCTCGCGGAAGACGGTGACGACGCGTCGGATCTCGGCCAGTGCGTCGGTCCCGGGCGGCAGGTCGAGCGAACGCCCGATCTGATCGACCCGCCGGGACACGATGTCGACCTCCGCGTCCGCAGTGGCGGGCAACGGCAGGACGACCGTGTTGAACCGGCGGCGCAGGGCGCTGGACAGTTCGTTGACCCCTCGGTCGCGGTCGTTGGCCGTGGCGATGACGTTGAAGCCGCTGACCGCCTGGATCTCCTGTCCCAGTTCGGGGATGGGGAGGGTCTTCTCCGACAGGATCGTGATCAGCGAGTCCTGCACGTCGGCGGGGATGCGGGTGAGTTCCTCGACGCGCGCCGTCATGCCGTCGGCCATGGCGCGCATCAGCGGGCTCGGCACCAGCGCGTCCCTGCTGGGGCCGTGCGCGAGCAGTCGCGCGTAGTTCCAGCCGTAGCGGACGGCTTCCTCGGGGGTGCCCGCCGTGCCTTGGACGAGCAGCGTCGAGTCGCCGCTGACGGCTGCCGCGAGATGTTCGCAGACCCATGTCTTCGCGGTACCGGGGACGCCGAGGAGCAGCAGGGCCCGGTCGGTGGCGAGCGTGGTCACGGCGACCTCGACGAGGCGGCGCGGGCCGACGTACTTGGGGGTGATCACCGTGCCGTCGGACAGGGTGCCGCCCAGCAGATAGGTGGCGACCGCCCAGGGGGACAACCTCCAACGAGCGGGCCTCGGGCGGTCGTCGGCCGCGGCGAGGGCCTTCAGCTCATGGGCGAAGGCGTCCTCCGCGTGCGGTCGCAGCGCCTGCGCCCCTACGGCGGCGGTGGCGGCGGCGACGGTTTCGGACACGGTCATGGGTCCCCCTCCAGATCGGTCGACCTGTTGTGGTTCCCACCGTGCACCATGGCACTGACAATGGGCCCCGCCGCAGGTCGGAGGCCGATTCGGGCGTCGTGGGCGACTCGCGTGCCGTGGCGACTCGCGTGCCGTGGCGACTCGCGTGCCGTGGCGGACCCGTCTGCCGCGACCGATTCCTCCGTCACGGCCCATTCATCCGTCGCGAGCATGGGGCGGCCCTCAGCGGATGGAGGCCGCGGGCAGGACGATCAGCCGGCCACCGGCGAGACCGCGACGCAGCCGCCCGCCGTGAGGAGTCCCTCGCCCTCGGCCTTCTTGATCACCTTGCCCTTGTACGTGATCGAGCAGGTGATCTTGGCCCCGTCCTCCTCCAGCGCGATCGGCATGACCGCGGGCGGCATGATCCCGCGCAGCGTGACGGTCTTCCGCCACGGCAGCTGGGGCGACTTGACCGACTCGATCTTCGGGTCCATCGCCTTGCCCCCGCCCGCGTGGAACTGGATCTCGTCGACACCGGTCCCGGTGACCTCGTAGGTGACCTCGTACTTCTCGTCGACGGCCTTGTCCACGGCCTCGTCGACGGCCTTGTCGACCGTCTTGTCCGCCTGCTCGACGGCCCCGGAGCAGGCGCCGAGACCGAGGGCGAGCCCGAACACGGCGGCCGCGCAGAAAGCGGTCCGAACGCTTCGGGCGCCAAGGCTGTTACGGGTGGTGAGACTCATCCCTCAACTCTCCCAAGTCTGTGTCTCTGCCAATGAATCAGTTCATGGATCTGTCGAGTGTGCGAAAACCGCAGCAAAGCGCAAGGAAGCGATTGGGTCAAGTGGTGTACGCGATGCCGAATCAGCAGGTCAGAACGACTGTCAGTGGGGCACTCTACCGTCGTTCCCATGCTGCTATCTCACGGGGGAGAACTCTCGCGCACGGCCGCCCCGGCGGTGCGCTGGACGGTGGAGCAGGTCCTGGCGCTGGCTGCCGACGAGCCGTCACGCAAGGCGGGGAGCAAGCTTGGCTCGGCCGGATCGTGGTCGGGGGGCGGGTGCGACGGTTCGGGTGCGGTGTGGGGGCTGTGCGCGGGAAACGGGAGCAAGCCGTATCGGACGGTGGTCGACACCAGGGGGCCGGCGTACAGGTGCAGTTGTCCCAGCCGGAAGTTCCCGTGCAAGCACGCGCTGGGCCTGCTGCTGGTCTGGGCCGCCGGTGAGTCGGCCCTGTCCACGGGCGAGGTGCCCGACTGGGCCGGCGAGTGGCTGACGGGGCGTCGCGAACGAACGGCGGAGAAGAAGGGGAGGGCAGCCGGGGCCGCGGCGGGCCGCGCCCCGGGCGCGGGTCCGGCCGATCCGGAGGCCGCGCGGCGGCGGGCCGAGCGCCGGGCGGAGCGGATCACCGGCGGCGCCCAGGAGCTGGAGCGGCGGTTGGCGGACCTGCTGCGGGGCGGCCTGGCCGCGGCCGACCAGTCGGGATACGGGCTGTGGGAGGAGACGGCGGCGCGCATGGTCGACGCCCAGGCGCCCGGACTGGCCGCACGAGTCAGGGAGTTGGGCGCCATACCGGCTTCGGGGCCGGGCTGGCCGGTGCGGCTGCTGGAGGAGTGCGCGCTGCTGCATCTGCTGGACCGAGCATGGCTGGGGATCGACCGGCTGCCGGAGCCGCTGGCGGCCACGGTCCGTACGCGCGTGGGGCTGACGGCCCCCGCCTCGGGCCCGCCGGTCCGGGACCGCTGGCTGGTCCTCGCCCAGTACGACACCCCCGACGGCAGGCTCGTCACGCGTCGCATCTGGCTGTACGGCAGGGAGTCGGGGCGCACGGCGCTGGTGCTCTCCTTCGGGGCGGCCGGGCGTTCGCCCGAGCTCGCGCTGCCGGTGGGCGCCACGATCGACGCCGAGATCACGCGGTATCCCGGCGCCGGTCAGCTGCGGGCCGAACTGGGGCAGCGGTTCGGTCACCCGTCACCGGCCGGGACACCGCCCACAGGCGGTACGACGGCGGAAGCGATCAGTGCCTACGGCGGCGCCCTGCGGGACGATCCGTGGCTGGACTCCTGGCCGACGACCCTGCGCGAGGTGATACCGGTGCCGTCCGGGCCGGACGGCTGGCAGTTGGTCGACGCAACGGGCGGCGGCGCCCTGCCCGTCGCTCCGTCGGCGCGGTCCCGGCCCGGGCTGTGGAGGCTGGTCGCGCTCTCCGGCGGCGGCCCGATCACCGTCTTCGGTGAGTGCGGACACCGCGGCTTCGACCCACTGGCGGCCTGGGCCACGCCCGTGGACCAGCACCGGGGCGGGACGGCGGGCCCGGACCGTACGGCGAGTACGGACCGTACAGCGAGTGTTGGCGGACCATCGGACACGGGCGGACCATCGGACACGGGCAAAACGGCGAGTAGACGTACGGGAATGAACCTGGGCGCGCCCAGGTCTGCCCGAGCCGACACCGACGACCCCGACGACACCGACGACACCGAATGGCGCGGCACGCAACGCGAGGGGACGGAGCACCACGGCGCGGAACGCCACGGCGTCGGAAGCGAAGGTGCCGAGAACGTCCGCACCCAGAACGTCCGCGCCGAGAACGCCCATGTCGAGAACAGCGGTGTCCAGAAGAGCCGTGTCGACAGGGGCGGCATCCCCGACATGGGCGTCGGGAGTGGCGGTGCTGATGGCGTCCTTACCGGGTGCGCTGGCGTCGACGACGTTCGCATGGTTCCCGAGATCGTGCCGCTCATCTGACCTCCGATGGCATCCGAAGTCAGCCGATGTCATCCGATTCACTGTCCGAGGGGGGACCAATGCCTCGTACCACCAGGCCAGAGCCTTGGGAGGAACTCGTCACGTCGGCGCTGCTCGGCACCGACCGGCGACCCGTGGAGCAGGGTGGCGGACCGGCCGAGCTGCTGGACGCGGCGGCGGTCCTCACCGTACGGCGCCGAGCGGGGCTGCTGCCCGCCACCGCGGCCGCCCGGCCCGCCCCGTCCCCGGCCGATCCGCGGCCGCCGCTGCCCCCGGCAGCGCGGCGCAGACTGGCCCAGTTGCTCGCGGACCGGTCGGCATCGGGCGGTTCGGGTGGCCGGCGCGGTACGGCGCCCGATCTCACGGAACTGATCCCCCAATGGCTGGCCATCGCCAACCGGCGCGGCTTCCGCGCTCCTGCCGCCCTGCTCCCTCAACTGCTGGACGCGGCCAGGTCCCGTACCGATCTCCGGCCGCAGGCACTCGCCTTCGCCGGACCGCGCGGGCTGTGGCTGGCCGGGCTGAACCCCGAGTGGAGGTTCGCGCTGCGCGGCTCCTCCGGCGGCTCGGCGCTGCCCGACGTCACGGACCGGGAAGCGATCGCCCGGCTGTGGGAGGAGGGACTGTTCGCCGAGCGGGTCGCGCTGCTCGGGGCCGTACGGGCACACGATCCGGCCGAGGCGCTCGCGCTGCTCTCCGGCACATGGGCCACCGAACGGGCCGAGGACCGGCTGATGTTCCTCGACTCCCTGCGCACCGGACTGTCCCCGGTGGACGAACCCTTCCTGGAGCGGGCGCTCACCGATCGCAGCCGGAACGTCCGCTCGACCGCCGCCGAACTGCTCTCCGCGCTGCCGGAGTCGGCGTTCGCCGGTCGGATGGCGGCCCGCGCACTGTCCTTCGTGAGCCCGGACGTCACGGGCGACGACGCCCGCATCGCAGTGGAGGCCCCGCACGAATGCGACGCCGCGATGGAGCGCGACGGTGTGGTGGTGGTGCCGCCGTCCGGTCGGGGCGAACGGTCCTGGTGGTTGCGGCAGTTGGTGGAGGCGGCCCCGCTGTCCGCCTGGCCGGTGCGGTTCGGCGGGCGCACCGCGTGGGAGATCGTCGCCCTGCCAGTGGCCGACGGCTGGGCCGAGGAGCTGCATACGGCGTGGTGCCGGGCAGCGGTGCGTCAGCGGGATCCGGAGTGGGCCCGCGCGCTGCTCGGCGCTCCTTCCGTCCCTCCGTCGAACGGCCCCGGCACGGCGTCGCTCGCCGAGCGGTCCAAGCTCCTCGCCATACTTCCGCCGGCCGAACGCAGCGCGTGGGTCGCCGACTTCATCGCCGCGCACGGACTGTCGGAGGCGTTCCAGTTGCTCGGGGTCTGCCCGACGCCCTGGGCCGGACCGCTCGGCCGCTCGGTCGTCGACGCCCTCGACATCGCGCGGGACGCGGGCAGCTATCCGTGGAGCTTCAGCGGCGTGATGGGGCTCGCCGAACGCTGTCTGAACCCGGCCGAGGCGGACCGCCTGGAAATCCTCACCACGCCCCAGGACGAACCGGAGAACGCCTCCCCGGGCGCCAACGGCTACTGGTCGGAGGCGTTCCAGCGCCTGGTCTCCACGCTTCGGCTGCGCGCGGCGATGGAGTCGGAGTTGACGATGGAGTCGGAGCTGATGCTGGGGCCGGAGCTGATGCTGGGGTCGGAGCTGATGCTGGGGTCGGAGCTGATGCTGGGGTCGGAGCAGCTGTCGGACTGAACAACGGCCCGCCCGGAGCTCCTGACCGGCCGGTCCGGTCACGACGTCCGCCCCAGCCGGTCGGCCGGTGGCCGACTGGTGATCGACCGGCTCCGCCCCCGGTCGGCCGGTGATCGGCAGGTTCGGTTCGGTCCCGAGCACCCCGGCCGCCCCGCATACTCCGACGGGCCCGTGGCCACGCCCGTACCGCCCCTACCGCGGACCCGTAGCCACACCGCCGGTGCCGCCCCCACCGTGCGGACCCGTGGCCGCACACCCGCACCGCGCCTCTGCATGCGCTCGGTGCGATGCCGTTCCGGGCGGGCGGGCCGTGTGGCCGGCCGGCCCGCCGCCCCGTGGCGCGGGCGCGGTCATGCCTCCGCGGGATGCCGGACGTTGGCGTTGACCCAGTCGACGATCGACGCCGTCGTGGCGCCCGGGGTGAAGATCTCCGCGACGCCCTGTTCCTTCAGGGGCGCGATGTCCGCCTCCGGGATGATGCCGCCGCCGAAGACCTTGATGTCCTCCGCCTCGCGTTCCTTCAACAGCTCGATCACCTTGGCGAAGAGCGTGTTGTGGGCGCCGGAGAGGATCGAGAGGCCGATCGCGTCGGCGTCTTCCTGGATCGCGGTGTCCACGATCTGTTCGGGCGTCTGGTGGAGCCCGGTGTAGATGACCTCCATACCGGCGTCGCGCAGCGCCCTCGCGATCACCTTGGCTCCACGATCATGGCCGTCCAGGCCCGGCTTGGCCACCACCACACGGATCGGACCGGTCACACCCATCACTGCCTCCACATGCGTCTCCCGTGCCTGAAGGGCCGGGGATGTGAACGAACGTTATCGACAGCATCCCGCAACCCGTCGTTTCGCGGTGGGCGGGGAGGGGGAAATCACACGTGGGACATGTTCACCGGGTGTCGTTCCCCCGCGATGCGGTAGGCCCGCCGTCGCGGGAACGCCGCCGGGGGAGCCGCTACGAGGTCGTCGTACCACCGCGCCGTCAGCCGCGCGGCACGGTGGTACGGCCTCATCGAACCCGGTCCCGGGCACCGCTCTCCACGACTCCCCACGAGGGCCCGCGGGGCCGCAGCCGCTTCCCCCGCTCGCCGCAGCAGGAGGTCGGCCATGAAAGCCCTTGCCTTCCTCGCCGAAGACGGAGGCGGGGACGGGGGCGGAAGCGACGACAGGAGTGGTGACCGGCCTCCCGTCGTCCTCCTGCATGGCTTCATCGGCCACCGTTCGGTCTTCGTCCCCCTGCGCCGTTCCCTCGCCCGGCATGGTCGGCGCCACCTGGAGTCGCTCAACTACTCGCCGCTGACCTGCGACATCCGTACCGCCGCCGAACTGCTCGGCCGGCACGTCGAGGAGATCTGCGCCCGCACCGGACACCGCGAGGTCGACATCGTCGGGCACGGCCTCGGCGGTCTGATCGCCCGCTACTACGTGCAACGCCTGGGAGGTGACCAACGGGTCCGTACCCTGGTCACCCTCGGCACTCCGCACGGCGGGACCACTGTCGTCCCGCCGGCAATCGGCCACCCCCTCATGCGCCAGATGCGTACGGGCTCCGCGCCGATCGAGGAACTACGCGGGCCCGCACCCGGCTGTCGCACCCGTTTCGTGAGCTTCTGGAGCGACCTCGACCGAGTGATCGTCCCGGCGGAGGCGGCCCGTATCGACCACCCCGATCTCGACGCGCTGAACGTACGCGTCACCGGGATCGGCCATCTCGCCCTCCCCGCGCACCCCACCGTCGCCGCGGCGGTCAGGCAGGCGCTGGAGTCCGGCAGCCCGACGACCGGAGCGGCCGAGGAAACGGCGGAGGGGACGACAGGGGGAACGGCGGAGGGACGACAGGGGAAACGACGGAAGGGACGGCGGGGGGAACGGTGAAGGGGACACGGGGGACGGCGGGCGCGACGGACGCCACCGAAGCCACCGGGTCCGACGGAACGGCTCCGCTCGCCTGACCCGGGCCGGGCTCCGCCGCCCCGACACCTCCGCCCCCGATAGGCCCGCCCCCAACAGGCCGGCGGCCGACAGCCGAACGGCCCGAGAAACCGGAGCGAGCCGCGCCCCACGACCACCCCCATGCCGAGCGCGCACCCCGCGACCGCCCCGGCGCCCGCACCCGTCACAAATAAAACAGGTTTCGAACATAGAGCCAAGGGTCTGTGGACGGCCCGTCGAATGACGGCCGATCGTCCGTTTCCTGAGTCGTCCACACCCGCCGAAGATTGTCCGCGCCGCATACCGCCGGGTACAGTCGCGGCCACTGCTTCCTCCGGGATCCGCCCGCCGGCCCCCGGAACACAGGTCCTGCTGCCGAGGCGAGAGAGAAGTTGGTGAACGACCAGCACCCCCACGCCGGGTATGCCGGATACGACAGCCAAGCCACCGGCAGCTACGCCGTCGATCCGCTCTTCGGCTCCCTGCCCGGCGGTCACGACGGCACGTACGCCGAGGGCGGCTACGACACCGGACAGGGCGGGCACACCGGGCAGACCGGATACAGCGGCCACTACGACTCCACGCAGTGGGACACGGGTGCGCACCCGACCGCCTCGTACGACGCCTACACCTCGTACGACACGCAGTCGCAGCAGATCTACTCCGCGGGTCAGACGTACGACACGACAGCCACGTGGATGTCCGCCGACGCATACGGCACGGCCGCGACCACGACGATGACCACCACCTCCTTCGCCGACGTTCCGTCACAGGCCGCTTCCCCGGACGCCACGGGCCAGTGGGACACCGGCGGCTGGTGCGAGACCGGCCAGTGGGCGACGACCGGAGCGGCCGCGTACAGCACGGGTGCGTACGACACCGGCGCGTACGACGCCACCGCCTGGAACACCGGCGCCGCGCCCGACCCGGAGCACGAAGGGCTCGCCGCGCACTCCACCCAGGTGCTGCACGAGGTGGCGACGGGAGCGGAACGCGAACAGGCCGACGAGTCCGCCACGGCCCACCAGGACACGGCCCACGCGGACACGGCCCACGACGCCGTGGCCGACACCGCCGTGTTCGACATCACGGCCGGTACGGCCGAGGCGACCACCGGCGCGGAGAGCGGTGGTGACGGCCACGACGACGCCGCTGACGCTGTCGCGACCGCTGACACGGTCGGCATCGTGCTCGACCACCACCGTTCCCCCGGCCGCCCCGACGCACGCGGCGGTCGGAGCCGGCGGCGTTCCCCCGTGAAGCGTTCCGCGCTCCTCACCGTCGCCGTGCCCTCGGCCTGCGTCATGAGCGTGGCCGGTATCGCCGCGGCCTCGGTCAGCGGTCTGGGCGGCGAGGGCAAGAAGGACGACACCACCACGTTGGCGGCCGCCGCCCCCGGCTCCGTCAAGCCGGCCGTCGCCAACAGCAAGCTGGACACCCAGCTCGCCAACCTCAGCGCCGACGCCGAGAACTTCGCCGACCGCGCCAGCCGCACCCAGGAACGCATCGACCTGCGGGAACGGCAGGCCGCCGAGAAGAAGAAGCGCCTGGAGGAAGCCGCCCGCAAGGAGGCGCTGCGCCCCAAGTTCGTCATGCCGGTCGCGCAGCACGGCCTCAGCGCGTACTTCGGCCAGGGGGGTGTCAACTGGATGTCCGTGCACACGGGCATCGACTTCCCCGTCTTCACCGGCACGCCGGTGATGGCCGCGACCGACGGCACCGTGCGCACGCAGTGGAACAGCGCCTACGGGAACATGGCCATCGTCACCATGGCCGACGGCACCGAGACCTGGTACTGCCACCTCAGCGCCACCAAGATCCGCTCGGGCCCGGTCAAGGCCGGTGACGTCATCGCGTACTCCGGGGACTCCGGCAACTCGACCGGCCCGCACCTGCACTTCGAGGTACGGCCCGGTGGCGGCACGCCGACGGACCCGTTGCCGTGGTTCCGCAGCCACGGCGTCAACGTCGGCTGAGCGCCGCCCTCGCCTGAGCCCTGAGCCGCCCGGCCACCGGGCCCGCTACCCGCACGCGGAGCGGGCCGCGCCCCGACGGGCGGCCGGGCCGACCGGCTACAGCTTCTCGACCGGGGCGTACCGCAGCAGCAGCTTCTTCGGGCGGTCGTCGCCGAAGTCGACCGTGGCCTTCGCCTGGTCGCCGACGCCCTCGACCGCCGTCACCGTGCCGAGCCCGAACTGGTCGTGCGTGACCCGGTCCCCGACGGCCAGCGTGATCGTCGGCTTGTCCGAGGTCCGCCGGGTCGCGAAGCCCGAGGGTCCGGAGCGTGTACGCGACGAGGACAGCGAGGAGGAGAGCGACGAGGCGATGCCGGACGTCGGGCCGGCCGGGGCGGCCATCGGCCCGGTGCGCTTCCACGACAGGTGCTGGTCCGGGATCTCCTCCAGGAACCGCGACGGCGGGTTGTACGAGGGCTGCCCCCACGCGCTGCGCATTGCCGCCCGGGTCAGGTAGAGCCGCTCACGGGCCCGGGTGATGCCGACGTACGCGAGGCGCCGCTCCTCCTCCAGCTCCTTGGTCTGGCCGAGCGCCCGCATGTGCGGAAAGACGCCGTCCTCCATGCCGGTGAGGAAGACCACCGGGAATTCGAGGCCCTTCGCGGTGTGCAGCGTCATCAGCGTGATGACGCCGGAGCCCTCCTCGTCCTCGTCGGGGATCTGGTCGGAGTCGGCGACGAGCGCGACCCGTTCCAGGAACTCCGCGAGGGTGCCCGCGCCCTCCCCGCCCGCCTCGCCCCGCTCCTGCTCGAACTCGAGGGCGACGGCGGCGAGTTCCTGAAGGTTCTCGATGCGGGTCTCGTCCTGCGGGTCGGTGGACGCCTGGAGCTCGGCAAGATAGCCCGTACGCTCCAAAACGGCCTCCAGGACCACCGCCGGGCCCGCACCGGACTCGACGATCGTGCGCAGCTCTTCCATCAGCGTGTTGAACCGCTTGACGGCATTGGCCGACCGGGCCGCCATGCCGTACGCCTCGTCGACCCGGCGCAGCGCCTGCGGGAAGGTGATCTTCTCGCGCAGGGAGAGGGCGTCGATCATCGCCTCGGCACGCTCGCCGATGCCGCGCTTGGGCACGTTGAGGATGCGGCGCAGCGGGACCGTGTCCTCGGGGTTGGCGAGGACACGGAGGTAGGCCAGGACGTCCCGGACCTCCTTGCGCTCGTAGAAACGCACCCCGCCGACGACCTTGTAGGGCAGGCCGACGCGGATGAAGATCTCCTCGAAGACACGGGACTGCGCGTTCGTGCGGTAGAAGACCGCGACGTCGCCCGCCTTGGCATCGCCCGCGTCGGTCAGCCGGTCGATCTCCTCGGCGACGAACTGCGCCTCGTCGTGCTCGGTGTCGGCGACGTAGCCGGTGATCCTGGCTCCCGTGCCCGCGTTCGTCCAGAGGTTCTTGGGGCGGCGGCTCTCGTTGCGCTCGATGACCGCGTTGGCGGCGGACAGGATGGTCTGCGTGGAACGGTAGTTCTGTTCCAGCAGGATCGTGGTCGCGTTCGAGTAGTCCTCCTCGAACTGGAGGATGTTGCGGATGGTCGCGCCCCGGAAGGCGTAGATCGACTGGTCCGCGTCACCGACGACGCACAGCTCGGCGGGGACGTCGCCCCCGCCCGCCGGGCCGACCAGTTCGCGCACGAGGGTGTACTGGGCGTGGTTGGTGTCCTGGTACTCGTCGACGAGGACGTGCCGGAAGCGGCGGCGGTAGTGCTCGGCGACGTCGGGGAATGCCTGGAGCAGATGCACCGTCGTCATGATGATGTCGTCGAAGTCCAGCGCGTTGGCCTCGCGCAGCCGCGCCTGGTACATCGTGTACGCCTGGGCCAGGGTCTTCTCGAAGCCGTCCGCGGCCTGACCGGCGAAGGTCTCCTCGTCGATCAGCTCGTTCTTCAGGCTGGAGACCTTGGCCGTGAACGACTTCGGCGGGAAGCGCTTCGGGTCGAGGTCCAGGTCGCGGCAGACCAGGGCCATCAGCCGCTTGGAGTCGGCGGCGTCGTAGATCGAGAACGACGAGGTGAATCCCAGCTTCTTCGACTCGCGGCGCAGGATGCGCACGCACGCGCTGTGGAACGTCATGACCCACATGGCGTTGGCGCGGGGGCCGACGAGCTGCTCGACGCGCTCCTTCATCTCGCCCGCGGCCTTGTTGGTGAAGGTGATCGCCAGGATCTGGCCGGGGTGGACCCCGCGCGTGGCCAGCAGGTGGGCGATCCGGTGGGTCAGTACGCGGGTCTTCCCGGAGCCTGCCCCGGCGACGATGAGCAGGGGCGAGCCCGCGTGGACCACGGCGGCGCGCTGCTGCTCGTTCAGCCCGTCGAGGAGCGCCGCGGGGTCGATGACGGGGCGGGGCGCGCCGTCGCGGTAGTACGCGTCCCTGGGTGGCGCAGGCGCGTCGAACGCGCCCGCGAAGAGGTCCTCCGGCACGTCTTCGGGCGCCGGCTCCTCGGGGGGCGGCGGGGGCCCTTCCTCCGCGTGCTGGAGGCCGGCCAGGAAACTGTCGTCAAAGAGGCTGCTCATCGCTTGTCGAGTCTAGGCCGCCGCGCCGACACGCGACTGACCGCATGACGAACCGGGACCGGACCACGCGCCCGACGCCTCCTCACGCAGGGACGGCGCCACGCAGGGACGGCGCCGCATCAGGGACGGCGTCTCATCAGGGAAACACGGCCGCGCGGAGCCGTCCTCGTACGACTGCTCCTGGCTCACCCAGGCGGCGTGGAGGCCGCGGGCGTCGGCCTCCCCCGCACCACCTGGGACACCCGGTCGACGCGGGCACCCGGAGTCACCGGCGGAGGGGCACGCCCGGCGTACGCGTGCGCCCGGCACAGAGGTTACGCCCGGCGTACGCGTGCGGCCCCGGAACGGCGGTGAGCCCCTGCGGGACGGCCTCGCAAGGGCTCACTCGACAGAAGAACCGGCGGAAGAACCGGCGGAAGAACCGCGGAAGAACGCGGCGGAAACCGGGGATCAGACCCAGAGCGTGGCGATGAAGATGTTGGCGAGCGTCAGCCCGCCCACCGCCGCGAAGGCCCCCTTGTCGACCTTCTCCTCGTCGCGCTTGATGTAGACGAGCGCGAGGATGACGATCAGGATCAGCAGCTTCACGCCGATCTTGATGTTGTTCACCTCGTGGCCCTGGGCCTGGTGGAGGCCGACCAGGGCGACACCGGTGACCAGCATCGTGAGCGCGCCGTGCAGCATCGCCGGGACGAACCGGGCCGTGCCCGCACCCATGGCCTTCATCTGGGTCAGGAAACCGCCCAGCAGCGAGGCGATACCGACGATGTGCAGGGCGACCAAGACATGTATGAGTACGTCCATGGCCGAAGCCTAGCCGTGCCCATATCACCACTCGGCAGGCAGGTCCACGTTCCTGAAGCCTCACTCGCGTCTGCATCAATTGCCCGACTCTGATGCGCTTCCCCTGATCGATTGACGACGGCGGCGCGCCAAATTCGGGCAATAAGCGTCATTACGACTCTTTCCCGTGCCCTGGGATTAGCGTCCCTGACCAGGTGACCGGCCATCCCCCCGCTCCGCATCCGGACAAGGCGCCGGTCACCCCGCCGAGAGCTCCGGCGGCGGACCGCTCCCTTGCCGGTGCCCCGTCGCCCGACTTCGGGCGGGCCCGCCGGTAGTCCCCGACGGGCAGTCGCCAGGAAGGACGCACGCCCCCGTGGCAGCGCATCGGAAACCCAAGCAGCGCCCCTACACGGGCACCGCTGCCCGCACCGCGGCCGCTCTCGCCTTCGCCGGGGCCGCCACCGCTGCCGCCCTGCCGGGCTCGGCGCACGCCGACCCCCGGCGGACACCCGCCCAGGTCGAGGCCGAGGTGGACCGGATCTACCGCGACGCGGAGGTCGCCACCGAGAAGTACAACGGCGCGAAGGAGCGGGTGACCGCCGCCGCCAAGGACGTCGACGCCCTGCGCGACGAGGCCGCCCGCCGCACCGACCGCCTCAACGCCGCACGCAACGCCCTGGGCTCACTCGCCGCCGCGCAGTACCGCAACGGGGCGCTGAACCCGTCCGTACAACTGGCGCTCTCGTCCGACCCCGACCAGTACCTGGAACGCGCCTCGTACGTGGACCGGCTCGGCGACCGCAGGGCCGTCGAGGTCGACGCGGTGGAGCGGCAGATCGCCCGGATCGCCCAGCTGCGCTCGGAGGCCGGGAAGAAGCTGGCGGCCCTGGAGGCACGCCGGGCCGAGCTGAGGAAGCACAGGGCGACGATCCGCGGCAAGCTGGCCGAGGCGCGACGGCTCCTCGCCACCCTGTCCCCGGCCGAACGCGCCGCCTACGTGGACGGTACGGGTTCCGGCGGCGCCCGCGCCGACCGCGACCTGACACGCGGCCCCGCCCTGGCGCCGAACGCCCGCGCCGCCGAGGCTGTGACGTTCGCGTACGGGGCTCTCGGCAAGCCGTACGTCTGGGGCGCGACCGGCCCGTCCTCGTACGACTGCTCCGGGCTCACCCAGGCCGCCTGGCGCGCCGCCGGTGTCTCGCTGCCCCGCACCACGTACACCCAGATCAACGCCGGGCAACGGGTGTCGCGCTCCGAACTGGCCCCGGGCGACCTGGTGTTCTTCTACTCGGGCATCAGCCACGTCGGGCTGTACATCGGCAACGGCCGCATGATCCACGCCCCGCGCCCGGGCGCCCCGATCCGGATCGCCCCCATCGACCAGATGCCCTTCGCCGGGGCGACCCGGGTGGCGTAGGCTCCCGAATCCGATCACGCTCCCCGGGGACGGCCCGCCGTCGGCCCGGCCCGCCACCGGGCCGTACGTACCGGGCCGCCCATACCGGACTGTACGTACCGGGCCGTCACCGGACCAACCGCCGAAGGACACCCGCACATGACCACCGACATAGACGTCCAGACCCATGCCCGTACGCTCGCGTTGCGCTCCCCCGGTCATCTGCGGGTCGGGCCCTTCACCGTGCGGTACGACCCGGACTGGTCGATCAAGTACGCCAACTACGCGATCCCCGACCGGGACGCCGAGCCGACGGCGGCGGATGTCGCCGCCCTGGTCACGGCGTTCCGCGAGCGCGGGCGGCTGCCCCGGCTGGAGTTCCTGCCCGGCTGGGCCCCGGCGGTCGAACCGGCCCTGCTCGCCGCCGGTTTCACCGTCGAGAACCGTGCCCCGGTCCTGGCCTGCGCCCCCGGCGGGCTGCTGCCGCCGAAACCGGTGGACGCCCTCGTGATCGCGGAGCCGGTCACCGACGCGGAGTTCGACGCCGCCGCTCTGGTCCAGCACCGCGGATACGGCGGGACCGGGGAGCCCGAGGGGGGCGAGGCGGCCTGGCTGCGCGCGGCGGCCGGAGGCGGCGGGGCCGCCGCGCTCGCCGCGCTCGACGGGGTACCGGTGGGCGCGGGCGGCTGCTCGGTCCCGGTCGACGGCCTCAGCGAACTGGCCGGGGTCGCGGTCGCCGCCCCGTTCCGCGGCCGCGGCATCGGCGCCACGCTCGCCGCGCACCTGACGGCGACGGCCTTCGAACGCGGTTGCCGGGCGGTATGGCTGGAGCCCGCCGACGCAGACGTGGAGCGGATCTACGCGGGCATTGGCTACCGCAGGGTCGGCGAGAAGCTGAACGTCTCGCTCGCCGAACCGGACGTCACGGACGAGGGACCGGTCATCACACCCGCCGGGTCGGATGCCCCGCTCGTCGATGGCGGCGCGGACGGCTGAGCCACCACGGGCGCCGGACCGGCCCGGTCCGATCGGGCGCACCGGTCCGTCCGGACAGTCCAAGACGGCCGGGCGTCCCGGGCGTCCGGGCGCCCCGGGGCAGAGGGTGCCGGCCCCAAGCACGGTCCGGCCGGATGTTCCGGAAGACCGGCGTTCCGGGGCAGCCGGTTCAGACCAGCCGCCGGGCGGTCGCCCAGCGGGTCAGCTCGTGACGGTTCGACAGCTGGAGCTTGCGCAGCACCGCCGAGACGTGCGACTCGACCGTCTTCACCGAGATGAACAGCTGCCTGGCGATCTCCTTGTACGCGTAGCCGCGGGCGATCAGCCGCAGCACCTCGCGTTCGCGCTGGGTCAGCCGGTCCAGGTCCTCGTCGACCGGCGGCGCGTCCGTGGAGGCGAACGCGTCGAGGACGAAACCGGCCAGCCGGGGTGAGAACACCGCGTCGCCCTCCTGGACCCGGAAGACCGAGTCGATCAGGTCGGTGCCGGTGATCGTCTTGGTGACGTAGCCGCGGGCGCCGCCGCGGATGACGCCGATGACGTCCTCGGCAGCGTCGGAGACGGACAGCGCCAGGAAGCGCACCGGGTTCTCGACGGCCCCCATCAGCGGCGCACAGCGGCGCAGCACCTCGACGCCGCCGCCGCCCGGCAGATGCACGTCGAGGAGGACGACCTCGGGGCGGGTCGCCGTGATGACCGTGACCGCCTGATCGACGTCGTCGGCCTCGCCGACCACCTCGACGCCCGTCTCCTCGGTGCGGCCGATCTCGGCCTGGACGCCGGTGCGGAACATCCGGTGGTCGTCGACGAGCACGACCCTTACCCGGCGGGCCGGCCCCTGGCCCCCGGCCGTCTCAGTGGTCTCCGTCATCGCTCGCCCTCTCCATCTCCAGCTCGACCTCCGTGCCCCCGCCGGGCACCGGACGCAGTCGCGCCGTGCCACCGTTGCGCTGCATCCGGCCGATGATCGACTCTCGTACGCCCATTCTGTCCCCCGGTACGGACTCCGGGTCGAATCCCGGTCCCCGGTCGCGGACCGACACGAAGACCGTACGGCCCTCGACCTCCGCGTAGACCTGCACGGCACCGCCCTCGCCCCCGTACTTGGCGGCGTTGACCATCGCCTCGCGCGCGGCCTGCATCTGTGCGCCCAGCTTCTCGTCCAGCGGGCAGTCCCCGACGACCACGACCTCCAGCGGGACGCCGTACTTGTCCTCGACCTCGGCGGCGGCACGTTTGACCGCCTCGGCGAGGGTCTCGGGCTCGTCGTCCTCGTCCTTGCCCGTGCCCTCGGGGTTGTAGAGCCAGTTGCGCAGTTCGCGTTCCTGGGCGCGGGCCAGCCGGCGGACCTCGCCCGCGTCCTCCGCGTTGCGCTGGATCAGGGTGAGGGTGTGCAGCACCGAGTCGTGGACGTGGGCGGCGACCTCGGCGCGTTCCTGGGCCCTGATGCGCATGGTGCGTTCCTCGGAGAGGTCCTGGGTCATGCGCACGAGGTACGGGCCGGCCAGCAGCGCTATGCCGGTGAGGACGGCGATCGCGGCGGTCAGGACATTGCCGAGCTGGGCGGCGGAGCCGCGTACCACCATGAAGACGGCCAGGCCGAGGCCGACCAGGGCGACGCCGGCGAGCCCCCGGGCCAGGTGCAGGACCCGACGGCGGTTTCCGGTCTCCATCCAGCGGGCGCGGCGGGCGTTGTCGGCCTGCCGCCACACCAGTACGGAACCGGCGCCGATCAGCAGCGCGGGCCAGATGTAGCGGTCGGCCCCGCTGCCCATGTCGACGTCCCTGACGAAGATCATCGCGCCGATGAGCAGCGCGATGAGGGCGAAGACCTGTCCCCTGTCGGGTTTACGGAGCCTGCGTCTGCCGTCCGGACCGGTCTCGAAGAGCGGGCGCGGTGCTTCCACTCCGCCGACGCCGAGCGGGACGACGATCCAGAACACGGCGTAGAGCAGCGCGCCGAGTCCGTCGGCGAAGAACAGGCCGACGAAGACGAACCGCACCCAGGCGACGGGCAGCCCGAGATGCCCGGCCAGACCGCGTGCGACGCCGCCGAGCAGCCGCCCGTCGGCGCTGCGGTACAGCTTGCGCGACGACGGTTCCTCCGGTTCGGTCCTGACGGAGCTCATGGCCCGGGGCATGGCGGCTTGCATGCCCCCGATCGTCACATGCCCGGAAGGGGCGCGGCATCAGGGTCCGTCCCGGACTCCACCCTGAGAGCGCCGCCCCGGCTCGCCGAGACCATGGCGGACCGGGCCTGTGGCCGACCGGGTCTGGCCGACCGGGTCCGTGGCGGACCGACACCGTGGCAGGCCGAGAGCGCGGCGGACCGACACCATGGCAGGCCGGACCGTGGCGGACCGCGGCCCGGCAGGCCAGATCGCGGCGGACCGGGGGACATGGCGGACCGGGACACGGCGCCGCCCCGGCCGCACGCCCCGGGCCGTCGGGGAGCGGCCCTCCCCCAGGGGTCGCGGTGGGGCAATATCAGGGATCGGCCAGGGTGGGGGCGGGTCCCGGACGGTCCCCCGGCCCGTCACCATGGAGCCATGACCGTTCCCCAGGACACCTCCCCCGGTGTCGCGCCGCCCTCAGAACCACGACCGCAACTGCGGCGCAGCCCGCGCCAGAAGGTCGTCGCGGGGGTCTGCGGCGGGCTTGGCCGGTACTGCGACGTCGACCCGGTGATCTTCCGGATCGTGCTCGGGGTGCTGTCCGTCACCGGCGGCGTCGGGCTGATCTTCTACGGCTTCGCCTGGCTGCTGATCCCGCTGGACGGCGAGGACGAGAACGAGGCGCGCAGGCTGTTGTCCGGCCGTGTCGAGGGGGCATCGCTGATCGCGATGCTGCTCGCGCTGATCGGGTGCGGGCTGTTCCTCTCGATGCTGGGGAACGGCGGCACACTGGCGTTCTCCGCGATGCTGTCGCTGGCGGTCGTCGGTTTCGCCGGTTGGACGCAGAACCGCAGGGGGGTGGCGCCCCGCGATCCGTCGGACCCGGCGACCGCGCAGGCGGTGGCGGACGCGCCGCCCGAGGTGAAGGCGCCGCCGTCGCCGGGCAGTCCGTCGTGGTGGCGGGACCCGATCGTCAAGGACGGGACGACGGGACCGGTGGCACACGGCTACCTGTGGGGTCCGGCCGACGCGCCGCCCGGCGGGCGGTCCCCGCACATCCGGGGGGCGGCTCCGCGGGCTCCGTACTCCACGCCCCGGCGGGAGCCCGGCACCATGGGCCCGGTCTCCATCGGTGGTCTCGTCTTCCTGCTGGCACTGGTCGCGGGCGGGCTCGGCACGGGACTGACCTGGGAGTCGCAGCCGCTCGGCACGAGTCTGCAGTTCGGTCTGGCCGGGGCACTCGCGGTGTTCGGGCTCGGCATGCTGGTCAGCTCGTTCCTCGGCCGGACCGGGTTCGGCACGGTCATGCTGGCGATGATCACGGCCGTGCTGCTGGCGGGCGCGTCCGGGCTGCCGAAGGACATCTCCGCGCAGTGGGTGCGCGAGGGCTGGCGGCCCGCCACGGCGGCGGCGGTCCGGCCGGAGTACGCGCTCGGCACCGGCGAGGCGCGACTGGACCTCACCGGTATCGCCCTCCCCGAGGGCAACACCCTCGCGACGGCGGCGAGAGTCGGGGCGGGCCGTCTGGTCGTCGTCGTACCGAAGGCGGTGACGGTGAGACTGGACGCGCGGGCGGGCTTGGGCGACATCACGCTGCCGGTCGACCGGACGGGGGGCGCCCCGCCCGAGCAGCCGGGCGACGTCGACGTCAGGCCGTCGCGCAACGAACACAGGACGCTGCCGCCGGTCCCGGGGAGCAAGCCCGCCGGTACGGTCGAGCTCGCTCTGGAGGTCGGTATCGGACAGGTGGAGGTCACCCGTGCTGCTTCATGAGATCCGTCCGGGCCGGGCGGTGGCGGGCCTGGCGATGCTCGCTCTGGCAGCGGGGTACGCGGCGGACGCGGCGGGTGCCTGGGGCGCCCCGTGGGTCTTCTTCTTCCTGCTGTTCTTCGGTGGCCTCTGGCTGGCCACCACCGTGACCTGGGTGAACTACGTGATCCGTCGCCGCCGTGACGCGCGGAGTGCGTCCACCGAGAAGGACGCGGCCCCGGCGAGCAGCAGCGGCAGCCAGGCCACGAGATAGGCCAGGTCGTTGCCGAAGTAGTACGGCTCGACCTGCCAGCTGACGGTCAGCCACAGGCTCAGCGAGATCAGTGCCCCGCCGAGCGCGGCGAGCCGTGCCCACAGCCCGACGAGGGTGCCGATCCCGACGGCGATCTCACCGAGGGCGATGGCGTATCCGAAGACGCCGGGGTTCTTCAGCGCGAGGTCGACGAGGGCCGGGATCGCGGACGAGTCGCGTACTGCGCGCATCATCTCGCCGATGGAGTCCGGGCCGCTCGCGCTGAAGAAACCGGCGGTCGTCAGTTTGTCGATCCCGGCGTAGACGAAGGTGACACCGAGGAAGATCCGTAGCGGCAGCAGGGCGTGCTCCCGCGCGAGTTCCTTGAGTCCCCGCGCCCCGCCCGGACTGCCCGTACTCACTCCATAGCCGCGCAAACTCGGCAATTCCTGCAGATTTTGCATAATGACTGCCCATCCTTCCGTGATCCCGTCATCAGACGATACGTAGAAGGCGCAACGCGGCGCTCCTCGCGATGGGCCGTCCGGTCGGAAGATCCACCGCCAGGAAGGGACATCGGCACGGGGTCGCTCTTCGGTACGCGGACCGCCGACCCGGTGACCGACGACCGGGCGACCGGGCGACCGGGCGACCGAGGTGAAGAAACCGACGGCGGGACCCGGGTGCCCGGGCAGCCTCTGACCGGTGACCGGTGACCAGGCAGCCTGTGGCCGGTCCGTCGGCCGTCGGCCCGGAGGTCCATCAGCGCTTCGGCCCCGGTAGACGGCCAGGCCCTCAGCCCGGCTGCCCATCAGGCCCCCAGTCCATGGGCCCGCTGGTCCGGCAGGCCGCCGGACCGTCAGTCCGTCACCTCGATCTCCACCCGGTTCGTCTCCACCCCGGCGGCGGTCACGACCTGCACCTCCACCCGGCCCGGCTCCACGTCCACCGGCACCGGCACGGTGAGCACACCGTCCGTCGGGTTGGCGAAACCGCCGGTGACCGGGACGAGCGGCACATGCACATGGACCCTGCCGATCCGCACGACCATGCCCGCCAACCGGTCCGGGGTACCGGCGCCGGGCGGCACGAACCCGGCGCCCCGGATCTCGATGTCGTCACCGGTACGGATCGGCGCGTCCAGGTCGCCGGCCTCCCGGGACCGGACCACCGAGAGCACCACCGGGCGCCCGCCCTCCGTGTATTTCCCTGCGAAGTACGCGACCGCCGAGACGGCGACCAGCAACGCGAGCCCCCAGGGCAGGTCGGGCAGCTGCTCGGGCCTGCGGGCCAGCCGGACCGCGGCGAACAGCACCGCGACGGTGCTCACCAGCACGTATTGCACGTCCGTGAAGCTACCCCGCCCCGAATCGTCGGTGAGCAGGTCGGCGGCGCGCGGGCAGTCGGCCCGCAGCTTTTGGAGCCGCCCGGACAGAGCCCGTACACCCACCACCCGGCGCACGACCACGGCGACGGCGCACACCAGCGCCAGCACCGTCACCATCCCGGCGCCCCTGGCCAGGTCCAGTCCCTCGATCAGCGCGTCGCGCTCGGCATGGTCGGAGGCGCCGGCCAGTTGGAGCGCCAGCACGAGTACGGAAAAGACGGCGAGCAGCACCCAGGACGCCGCGACCGCCCGGGAGGTGGAGAGCCGGTTGTCCTCCCCGATCACCGGGGCGAGGAGACCCCCGCGGGCCCGGTGGACGTGGGCGGCACCGGTCAGCAGGGCCGCGGTGACGAGCCCGGCGATCAGACCGGCCGTACGGGCGTTGCTCCAGCCCGCGCCGATGGCGGTGGCGGTCTCCGCGACGACCAGCACGGCCACGCCTCCCCATACCGTGACCAGGGTGCGCCGCCACACCCGGTACCGCCAGACGTCCCCCGCCTCCCGGCCCCGCTCGGCAACGGTCCTGGCCGACTGGGTCAGCTCGTCCGACACCCACTGGCGGGTCGCGGAGACGGACTGGGCGACCCCCCGCGGCACCCCCTGTCCCGCGGCGAATTCGTCCCGCTTGGCCAGGAAGGCGGCCACCGCGCGCCGATGGCCCTCACGTGCTCCGTGCGGGCAGCCGCCGCACGTGCAGCCGCCGCTGTGCGTGCCGCTCGCCCTCGCCTCGTCCAACGCCACGGAGAACGCCGCCCTTTCCAGCCCTGATCCAGCCACGGTCCAGTCAACTCGACTGCGATTGCTGCGAATTGTGCCGTATGAAACGGCCTCTGACCGCATCGGGGAGACGGACCGTTGCGCATCGCAAGAATGTGCGACCTATTCGGCCGTCAGAAGTCGCCGGATGTCATGAGAATGTGCGACTCGTCGATGCGAGGCGTCAGGACGTGCGATTCATCCGGTGCCACAGCGGCTGGTAGTTGGTCCAGGCCACCAGGTCGCCGCCCAGATGCTCCCGGGTGGCGACGGCGTCCCGGTGCCCGATCGGTACCGGCTTCCCGGCGGCACGCGCGGCCAACTGCACCTGGCAGCAGCGCTCCAGGGAGATGAACCACCACGCGGCGGCGTCCACCGTGCCGCCGACGGTCAGCAGCCCGTGGTTGCGCAGCACGATCGCCTTGCGCCCGCCGAGCGCCGCCGCGATCCGGCTCCCCTCCGCCTCGTCGACCACGACCCCGGTGTACGCGTCGTACAGGACGTGGTCCTCGTAGAAGGCACAGGCTTCCTGGGTGATCGGTTCGACGAGCTCGCCGAGCGCCGACAGGGCCCGCCCGTGCACGGAGTGGGCGTGCGCGACGGCGACGACGTCGGGGCGGGCCCGGTGCACCTGCGCGTGGACGGTGAACGCCGCCTGGTTGACGTGGTGCCGCCCCTCGACGACCTGACCGTCCCCGTTCACCAGGATCAACTCGTCCGTGGTGATCCTGGTGAACGGGACACCGAAGGGGTTGACCCAGAAGCAGTCGGCGAACTCCGGGTCGCGCGCGGTGAGATGGCCCGAGACACCGTCCTCGTACCCGTACTCCCCGAACAGCCGGAGCGCCCCGGCCAGCCGCTCCTTGCGGTGGGCGCGCTCCTCCTCCACCGACGCGTGGACGGGCGGCATCGCGAAATGGAGCCGGTCCACGGGTACGGGCGTGGGCTCCGGCCTGTGGTCGGGCGTGGGCTCGGGCATGACGCCTCCTCGGGCTCCCAGGACGTAGGGAGGCGGAAGCTACCGCTGGTCGCGAGAAGTGGCCAGGGGTGGCGAGGAGCCGATCGGGCCCGGAGCCGTTTCACCGGCCGCGGTGGTAGATCTGGGTGAGGTCCGCCTCGATCAGGTACGGAACGTCCAGCTTCAGTTCGTTGTGGTAGATGCCCGTCGGGGTGTACGCCTGCCGAGCCGGGTCGAGTTCGTAGACGTACACGATCGGCAGGCCGTCGGCATCCGCCTCCACCCGCCAGAAATGAGCGATCCCGGCCGCGGCGTACTTGCGCGGCTTGACATCGCGGTCACGGTCCTGCGAATCGGGCGACACCACTTCGACGGCCAGGACGACGTCCTCGGGCGCGTACCAGATCTGGTCCGCGCCGGTGTCCGCCTCCGCCCGGTACACCAGCATGTCGGGCTCCGGACGGTTTCTCTCGTCGATTCGGATGGTCATCTCGCGATCGACGTCCAGGTCGCTCGGCAGATGCGCGAGCAGAGCCTGCTCCAGCAGCCACATCGTGCGGGTGTGGAACTTACGCTGCGGACTCATGAAGACGAGACTCCCGTCGATCAGCTCGGTGTGAGGCGGCAGGTCCGCGAGCCGGTCGAGATCGTCCGCCGTCCACCCGCCCTCGGGCGGAACGGGCCACCGGTATCGCTGCTTCTCAAGCCTGGGATCGGGTGCGGCGCTCATGATTGCTCCCATGGGGGCAGAGTCTCGTCTCCTCAGCCAGCGTACCCAGCGGAAACGGCGACGCCGTCGCCCAAACGAATGAGCGACGGCATCGGCATTGCCCCTGCTGAGGGGGTGTTCCCGGGCACTGGCGGCCAGGGAAATCACTCCCACTCGATGGTGCCCGGCGGCTTGCTCGTCACGTCGAGCACGACCCGGTTGACGTCGGCCACCTCGTTGGTGATGCGGGTCGAGATCCTGGCGAGGGTCTCGTACGGGAGGCGCGACCAGTCGGCGGTCATGGCGTCCTCGGAGGAGACCGGGCGCAGCACGATCGGGTGGCCGTAGGTGCGGCCGTCACCCTGGACACCGACGGAGCGGACGTCGGCGAGCAGGACCACCGGGCACTGCCAGATCTCGCGGTCCAGGCCGGCCGCCGTCAGCTCCTCACGGGCGATGGCGTCGGCCTCGCGGAGCAGGTCGAGCCGCTCCCGGGTGACCTCGCCGACGATCCGGATGCCGAGCCCGGGGCCCGGGAACGGCTGGCGCTGGACGATCTCCTCGGGCAGGCCGAGCTCCTGTCCGACCATCCGGACCTCGTCCTTGAACAGCTTGCGCAGCGGCTCGACGAGCTGGAATTCGATGTCGTCGGGGAGACCGCCGACGTTGTGGTGGGACTTGATGTTGGCGGTGCCGGTGCCGCCGCCGGACTCGACGACGTCCGGGTAGAGCGTGCCCTGGACGAGGAACGCGACGTCCTCGCCGTCGGCGGCTCCCTCGGCGACGATCTCGGCCTGGGCCTGCTCGAAGACGCGGATGAACTCGCGGCCGATGATCTTCCGCTTCTGTTCGGGGTCGGAGACGCCGGCCAGCGCGTCCAGGAACCGCTCCGAGGCGTCGACGACCTTCAGCTGGACGCCGGTGGCGGCGACGAAGTCCTTCTCGACCTGCTCGGTCTCGCCCTTGCGCATCAGACCGTGGTCGACGTACACACAGGTCAGCTGGGAGCCGATGGCCTTCTGGACGAGGGCGGCGGCGACCGCGGAGTCCACCCCGCCGGACAGGGCGCAGATGGCGCGCTTGCCGCCGACCTGCTCGCGGATCAGGGCGACCTGCTCCTCGACCACGTTGCTCGTGGTCCAGGTCGGCTCGATGCCGGCGCCGCGGTAGAGGAAGTGCTCCAGAACCTGCTGGCCGTGCGTGGAGTGCATGACCTCGGGGTGGTACTGGACGCCGTAGAGCTTCTTCTCGTCGTTCTCGAAGGCGGCGACCGGGACGACGTCCGTGGACGCGGTGACGGTGAAACCCTCGGGGGCGGCGGAGCAGGCGTCGCCGTGCGACATCCAGACCGGCTGCTCGGCGGGCGTGCCCTCGAAGAGCGTGGAGCCGGTCTTGGTGACGGTGAGCGTGGTGCGGCCGTACTCGCGGGCGCCGTTGTCGTCGACCGTGCCGCCGAGTGCGGTGGCCATCAGCTGGAAGCCGTAGCACATGCCGAAGACCGGCACCCCGGCCTCGAACAGCGAACGGTCGAGCGTGGGTGCGCCCTCCTCGTACACCGACGAGGGGCCGCCGGACAGGATGATCGCCCGGGGGTTCTTGGCCAGCATCTCGGCCACCGGCATCGTGGACGGGACGATCTCGCTGTAGACCCGGGCCTCACGGACGCGACGGGCGATGAGCTGGGCGTACTGCGCGCCGAAGTCGACAACGAGAACCACGTCGGTCGCGCTGTCGGGGGCGGCGGGGGGTGCTGCTGGCACGGGGCGGCCTTCCGGCGGTGAAAAGGGGGTCGGTTCTTCCGATTCTACCGGGGGCGCGGAACGGGCCGTCGTCCCGTGGGGGCGAGGCAGCCGTACCACGGGCGGAGGGGGCGGGCGCTTCCTCCGCCCGGTGCGTACGGGACGGGTCGTCGCGCGGGCCCGGGCACCGGAACGGGCCGGTGGCCGTACGGGCCGGGGCAAGGGGCCGGGGCCGGGAACGGCAACGGCAACGGGAACGGGAACGGGTCTCAGCATCCGGTCGCGGTTGGACAGACCGCGCGGGCGGTCCATACTGGGCCCCATGCGTCAGCACACGACCTTCGTCTTTACCTATGGCATCCGGCCCGCCGGCTGCCATGGTCGTGCTGCTTGATCCTCTGACAAGCAACGTTCCAGGCGCCCCGGGCCGAAAGGCCCGGGGCGCCTCGGCGTTTTCGGACCGGTCGGCTCCGGGGACCGCACCCGCACCCCACGAGGAGTCCTCACAATGATCAGCACCGCCCCCGCCACCACCGACCTCACCACGACGGACGCGAGGAACGCCGCGGACACGCGGAGCACCACGGACGCGCAGAGCGCCACGGAAAAGACCGGCGCGCGCACCGAGGAGGCCGCCGCGCTGATCGCGGAGGCACGGTCCCGGATCGACGCCCTCGACGACCGGATCATCGGGCTCGTCCAGGAGCGGATGGCCGTCTCGGCCGTTATCCAGGAAGCACGGATCACATCCGGCGGCCGTCGCGTCAACCTCTCCCGCGAGATGGAGGTCCTCGGCCAGTACCGGGACGCGCTCGGCAAGCCCGGGACCTCCCTGGCCATGACGCTGCTGGAGCTGTGCCGCGGCCGGATCTGACGGCCGTGCGGTCCGGGGTGTGCGGGCGTATCCCAGTTCGGGCCCGCTCTCACCCGTACGGCGCGTGACCGGCTCCGCGACGGCTTCGTTGGTCCCGGTGTCCGTGCCAGCCAGGGGCGGCTTCGGTAGGAAACCACGCGTGGCTCCGCCGGGACGTGAGGCGTACCGCAGGTGCGCCGTGGGACCACGGCCCGGCGTGCGTGACCGGTCGGCAGGGGACAGCAGCCCGGTCACCCCCACGGTCGGCTCCGGGGACGCCCGGAGCCGACCGTGTCCGGACGGAAGGGTGCGCGCCACGCGGCCCGTAGGACACCGGCTCCAGGGCACCGAGCCGGTGTCCATACGCGAAGGGCCCCGTCGGCCGATATCCGGCCCGCGGGGCCCTCGTTCATGCTGTCTCCGCGCCGCGTGTCCTCGCCGGGTGCCCGGGAACCGGGTGCGGGATCACCAGGTACGGGCCGGACTGACGTGATGGGCCGGACTGGCGTGAGCGGTGTCACATAAAGGATTGGTGAGCCTCCGGACAACCATGGCGGCGAACCACGGGCTCACCGCGCTCGGAGCCCTCACGGCTTCTGCTTCGGCGGAAGCTTCGGCATGCCGAGGAACGGCAGCCTCAGCGCGCCGAAGGCGTCCTTCGGCACGGCGGGCGACCGGGGCTCCACCGGGGCCAGCCGTTCGTACGCCCCGCCCTGCGCCGGGCGCGGATCCTCCTCGCCCTTGTTGGGCCAGAAGGACATCGCCCGTTCCGCCTGCGCCGTGATGGTCAGCGAGGGGTTGACCCCGAGATTCGCGGAGACCGCGGCGCCGTCGACCACCGATATGCCGGGGTGTCCGTAGAGGCGGTGGTACGGGTCGATGACCCCGTCCTCGGCGCTCGCGCCGATCGGGCAGCCGCCGAGGAAGTGCGCGGTGAGCGGGGTGCCCATCAGTTCGCCGACGTTCGAGCCCGCGAAGCCGTTGATCTCCTCGGCGAGCAGCGTGGCGCCGCGCGTGGCCTCCTCGATCTGTGCCGGGTTGGGGGCGCCGTGCCCCTGCCGGGCGGTGAGCAGTCCCTTGCCGATGCCCGTCGGCTTGCGGTACGTCGTCAGGGAGTTGTCCAGCGACTGCATGACGAGCCCGATGATGGTCCGCTCCGACCAGCGGCGGTTGGACAGCGAACGGAGCGCGAGGGCGGGGTGCCGGGCGACGTTGCCGAGCCAGCCCAGCACACGGCGGCCGTGGGACGCCTGGGCGCCGTAGGGCACCTGGAGGATCGACAGCGCGCCCATCGCGTTGGAGCCCTTGCCGTAGCGGACCGGCTCGATGTGGGTGTTCTCGTCGGGGTGGATCGAGGAGGTGATCGCGACGCCCCGGGTGAAGTCGACCCGCGCGGCGCCGTGCTTCCTGCGGTAGCGCCGGTCGGTCGTCTGCGAGCCGACGAGCGCCTCGGAGTTGGTACGGGTCAGCTCGCCGAGCCGGTCGGAGAGCCGGGGCAGCAGCCCCCGGTCCTTCATGGTGTGCAGCAAGGTCTGGGTTCCGTACGTCCCGGCGGCCACGACCACCTGGCGGGCCCGCAGCCGGGTGGGGCCCGCCTTGCGGCGGCGGTCGGTGGGGACGGTGAGGACGCGGTAGCCGCCCTCCGGGTGGTCGGTGATCGCGACGACGGTGGTCATCGGGCGGATGACGGCCCCGGCCTTCTCGGCGAGGTGGAGATAGTTCTCGTCGAGGGTGTTCTTCGCGCCGTGACGGCAGCCCGTCATGCATGCGCCGCACTCGGTGCAGGCCCGGCGGGCGGGGCCCGCGCCGCCGAAGTACGGGTCGGCGACCGTGCCGCCGGGCTCCGCCCGCGCCGTGCCGTCGGCGTCCTCGCCGTCGCCGAAGAACACGCCCACCGGGGCGAGATGGAAGGTGTCCCCGACGCCCATGGCCTGCGCGGCTGCCTTCAGGTGGACGTCGGAGGGGGTCGTCGTCGGGTTGAGCCGGACCCCGAGCATCCGCCTGGCCTGGTCGTAGTACGGCTTCAGCTCGTCCTGCCAGTCGGTGATGGACGCCCACTGACGGTCCTCGAAGAACGCCGCCGGGGGCACGTACAGGGTGTTGGCGTAGTTGAGCGAACCGCCGCCGACGCCCGCGCCGGCCAGCACCATCACGTTGCCGAGCAGGTGTACGCGCTGGATTCCGTAGAGGCCGAGGGCGGGGGCCCACAGGTAGTTCTTGAGGTCCCAGGAGTTCTTGGGGAGGGTGCCCGGGGTGAAGCGGCGGCCCGCCTCCAGGACGCCGACACGATACCCCTTCTCGGTCAGCCGGAGGGCCGACACCGCCCCGCCGAAGCCCGAGCCGACGACCAGCACGTCGTAGTCGTACGCGGCGTCGTCGGCCCCTTCCGGGGAGGCGGCCCCCTCCTGGGAAGCGGTCCCGCTCCCAGAAGCGGTCCGATTCCGGGCAGGGCTGTCCTGGGGCATGGCTCTCCTCGGTACGAAAAGGACGGAAGGGGCTGCGGTGCCAGGACGTCAGCGCAGGCGGAACGCCTTCATCGCCTTCAGGCTGCGTGTCATGAACGCCGCGTACTTCTCGTCGTCCATGCCGAAGGAGGGGGCGATCGGAATCAGCCGCTGTTGGGCGATGGTCTGCGCCTCGGTGTACTTGAGGATGCCCTCGGAGCCGTGCCGTCGGCCGAGACCGGAGTCCTTCATGCCGCCCATCGGGGACTGCACGCTGCCGTACGCGGAGGCGTACCCCTCGTTGATGTTCACCGTGCCGGTCCGCAGCCGGGCGGCGACCTGGTGACCGCGCTTGGAGTCCCGGGTCCAGACGCTCGAATTCAGCCCGTACGGCGTGGCGTTGGCGAGGGCGACGGCCTCGTCCTCGTCGGTGAAGCGGTAGATGGAGACGACCGGTCCGAAGGTCTCCTCGTTGCAGACGGCCATCGGCGCCTCGACGCCGTCGAGGATGGTCGGCTCGTAGAAGAGCGGGCCGATATCGGGACGGGCGACCCCGCCCGCGACGAGCTTCGCGCCCTTCTCGACGGCCTCCGTGACATGCCGGGTGACGGCCTCCATCTGGCGCTCGCCGACCAGGGAGCCCATGTCGGCGCCGTACGCGAGGGAGCTGCCGAGCCGCATGGCCTTCGTACGGGCGGCGAAGCGTGCTACGAAGTCGTCGGCGACCGACTCGTGGACGTACAGCCGCTCGATGGACATGCAGAGTTGGCCGGCCGAGGAGAAGCAGGCGCGGACGGCGCCCGCAGCGGCCTTCTCCACATCGGCGTCCTTGAGGACCAGCATGGCGTTCTTGCCGCCGAGTTCCAGCGTGACGCCGACGAGCCGGGCCGCCGCACCCTGCGCGACCTCACGGCCGGTGCGCGTGGAACCGGTGAACGAGACATAGTCGGCGTGCTTGACGACCTCGGGGCCGACGACCGGTCCGTCGCCGAGGACCACCTGGAACACCTCGGCGGGCAGCCCGGCCTCGATCAGCAGGTCCCGGGACCACAGAGCGGTCAGCGCGGTCTCCGTGTCGGGCTTCATCACGACGGCGTTGCCGGAGACGAACGCGGGCAGCGCGTCACCGACGGACAGCTCCAACGGGTAGTTCCACGGCGCGATCTGACCGACGACGCCGCGCGGCTGGCGCAGCTCGGTGACCTTGGTGAGGGTCGGTACGGCTCCGGCGTGCCGCTTCGGCTTCAAATAAGCGGCGGCCCTGTGCCCGAAGTGACGGGCCACGACGGCGACGGCCTGCACCTCCTCGTGGGCGTGCAGCCTGGCCTTGCCGGTCTCCAACTGGATGAGGTCGAGGACCTCGGCCTGACGGCTGAGGACGAGGTCGTGGAAGCGGAGCAGGACGGCGGCGCGGGCGCGGACGGGGGTCGCGGCCCAGGCGGGCTGGGCCGCACGGGCCCGTTCGAACGCGGTCGCCACGTCCTCGGGGGTGGACTCGGGCAGATCGGCCAGCTTCTGCCCGGTGAAGGGCGTGTGGTTGGCGGTGCGGCCGGAGCCGACCACGTCACGGGTCAGCCGGGCGACCAGGTCGGGGGTCACCACGTCGGCGGCGGTGCGCACGCCCGCCGGGGCGGTGGCCACGGGGTTGGTGCCGACCGGGGCCGTGGAAGTGCCGCCGGCCGGGGCCGCGGGGGTGGGCTGGGGGGCCTGCGAGTCCGTCATGAGGCCGAGAGTACGTCCACCCGACCACTTTGGGTACCCGTGAGTAATGGGTTTTCACACACCCCACAAAGGAGCCAGCGATCACTGGCAACAAAGCCCCTGATCAGGCCCCTTCACCGCCGGAAGACCGAACCGGGACCCGGGCCGGGGCTCGGACCGGATGCGTCGGGCGTCCTTCGGCCGGAGCCTTCGCACGCATGTCGGCCGGAACCACCGCACGCCCGCCGACCGGTGCCGCCGGGATCTCTTCGGGCGCCCGTCGGCCGGAGCCTTCGAGGGTCCCGTCGGACACGACCGGGTCGGAGCCGTCCGACGGTCGTCAGTCGGATTCGTCGGGCGCGCGCCATCCACGCAGGATCGTGTCGAACTGCGCCCGGGTCGCGTCCCAGTCCTTCGCCGGGCCCGTCATGTACAGCGCGTACTCCGGGCCGCCCGTCTCCCCGAAGTACATCTGGTCGATCGCGCGGCGCGGGCCCGGATGGTTCTTGGTCTCCGTCCAGGTGAACTCCCAGAGCGAGCCGGGCCGGTCCCGGTAGGTGTTGGAGTGCAGGGTCTCGCGCTCGTACCCGGGGAGCCGTTCGGCGAGTTGCTTCTCCAGGTTCAGCATGTGCATGTACGAGTTCTCGTAGTCGGGCTCCGGGTCGATGCTGATCCGGATGTAGTGCACGCCGTTGTCCGGGGTGTAGTCGATCTGGTTGCCGTCCGCCCGGCGCTCCCAGCCCTCCGGCACGGTCAGGCTGAAGCCCTCGGGATCGTCCACCCGGTGCCAGCCGTCGGGTATCTCCTTGGTCTCCGCCTTCTTACGCAAGGGATCGGTCGTCTCCGAAGGACTGCTCGCCGGTCCGGTGGCGGTGCCGGGCGCATGGGTGCCCGTGCCGCCCGACCGGGCGGTGGGGTCGTCGGTGCGGTCCGTGTACTTCATCGCGACGAGTCCCGCACCGCCGCCGACCAGCGCCGCGGCGACGAGGAGCAGCGCCGCCGCGCGCCACCGGCCCCGGCTGCGCCGGGTCACCGGGTCCGACAGCGGGCCGTTCACATGGCCGGCGGCCAACTCGCCTGGAGCGTGCGGCAGTTGGGCCGCGCCGGCCGCACCCGGATCACCGGGGGCGGGGGCCGGACCGGAAGCGACGGCCGGACCGAACATGCGCAGGGCCTCGTCGGGGACGCGCTCCGTCGGCACGTACGCCTGCGCCGCCTGGGGCTTGCGGCCCTCCATGGCGTCGAGCAGCATCCGTTCCGTCTCCGCCGCCGACGGCCGGTTCTCGGGCTCCTTGCGGAGCAGTGCGGTGATCACGGGGCCGAGCGGGCCCGCACGCCCGGGCGGCGGCGGTTCCTCGGTGACGACGGCCTGCATGGTGGAGAGCGGGGACGTGCGCCGGAACGGCGAGCGGCCCTCGACCGCGGTGTAGAGCGTGGCGCCGAGCGACCACAGGTCGGAGGCCGGGCCCGGATCGCCGCCCCGTACCCGCTCCGGCGCCAGGTAGTCGATGGAACCGACGAGTTCACCGGTCCTGGTGATGGTCGAGTCGCCCTCGATCGCCGCGATCCCGAAGTCGGTGAGCAGCACCCGGCCGTCGGCGGCGAGCAGTACGTTGCCGGGTTTCACGTCCCGGTGCAGGACCCCGGCGGCGTGTGCCGCACGCAGGGCGCCCAGCACGTGCAGGCCGATCCGGGCGGCCTCGCGCGGCTCGATCTCGCCGGTCTCCTTGGCCGCGTCGGCGAGCGACGGACCATCGACGTACTGCATGACGATCCAGGGCCGGTCGTCGTACTCGATCACGTCATGGACGGTGACCACCCCCGGATGGGTGATCCGGGCGGCGGCGCGCGCCTCCTTCTGCGTGCGCGCGTGCAGGACGATCCGGTCGGCCTCGGCGACGTACTGTCCGGCCGTCAGTTCCTTGACCGCCACCGTGCGGTGCAGTACCTCGTCGTGGGCGCGCCAGACCTTGCCCATGCCGCCACGCCCGAGGACCTCGCCCAGCCGGTACCTTCCGGCCAGCACCAGTCCCGCGTCCGTACCCTGTGCTCGTTCCACGTAATCCCCGCCCCGTTCCCTCGGAGGCCAGATTACGGAGGGGCTCTCGGCCGCGGAACCTCGCATCCCCGTGGAGAGCGCACTGTGATGCTTGTCGCTCCGCCTTCCGCTGCGCGGCGAACCGGAACGGTTCACCGCGGATCCGAAAGGGCTCGGTGTGGCCCGAAGGGTTCGAGGCGGAACAAAACAGTTCGCCTCGTCCTGAAACGGCTCAGCGCGTCACACGGTAGGAGGCGACGGCCTGTTGGTAGATGTCCGAGATCTCGTCGCGCCGGTCCTTTGGGCCGATCACCTGGATGACGTGGTATCGACCGTCGACGATCATCGCGAGGTTACGGGCGTACACCTCACGCCCGTTCGCGTCCTGCCAGGTGAACTGGCCCTCGGCCATGCTCTGTCGACCCACGTCGGTCCGGCGCAGCCCGCTCGATCCCGACCAGCCGGACTCGCGGAACTGCCGCAACTCCCGTTCTCTGTCGGCCTGGTACGCCAACGGGTCGGCGCCCTCGGCCTCGACCGTGTCGCGCCCGGGGACGACGAGCAGCGTGAACCCGTCGCCGTCGTAACGGATCTGACGGTCCGCGTTGGCGGGGGTGCGCCGCCAGCTCTTGAGGACGCCGATCTCGAAGCCCTCCGGGTCCTCGCGCAGGGTGTAACCGGCGGCGAGGGCCACGGCTGAGCGGGTGGTCTGCGGCTGCTGGGCACCGCCGGGCCGCGCGGACGGCTGGTCGCCGGACTCCCCCGCACCGGAGCGCGGCGGGCCGGACGCCGACGTGCCCGGGCCCGCGGCGCCGGGTTCGTCGTCCCCCTTGGGCATGAACAGCACGGCATATCCGACGGCGGCGGCCAGGGCCAGCAGGATCAGCACCAGGAGCAGCCGTCCGAGGCGCTTCGGCGACCGCTCCTCGCCGTACGGGGAGCCCGGCGGTGGGGTGCGCAGCGCCTTGGGACCCTTGGGCTCGCGCGGCGCCCTGGCCGTCCGGGGCGCCTTCTGCGTCCTGGGAGCCTTCTCCTCCCGGGGCCGCTCGGTGCGCTCCGGCCGTTCGCGGGTCTGCCGGTGGCGGCCGTGGGCCGCGCCCCGGCCGAAACGGCGCCTGCGGACCAGTTCGCCGCGGCGGCGCACGACGGGGAGCCGGGGGGCGTCGGCGGACGGCAGCGGCACGACGTCCAGACCGGCCTCGGGTTCGGGCGCGGACCGCACGAGGGAACGCAGCCAGCCGCTCAGTTCCTCGACGTCCGGCCGGTCGGTGGGGTCCTGGCGCAGCAGCGACTCCACGACGGGGCGCAACGGACCGCACTCCTCGGCGAAGGCGGGCGGTTCCCCGCACACCATCTGGACCAGTTCGGCGGCGCTCTCCTCGGGGTACGGGGCGTGCCCCTGGACGGCGCGGTAGAGCAGCGCGCCGAGCGCCCAGAGGTCGGTTGCGGGGCCGATCGGCGGGGCCAGCCGCCAATTCTCGTGGATGGGCCCGCCCTGTTCGGGTGCCCAGCGCTCGGTGACCGCGCCGACGACGGCGATGCGGGCCTGCCGGGCGCGCTCGGCGGCGAGCGGGGTGTCCGGGCCCCGGTACGGGGCGTCCTCGGCGCGCCCGCTCGCCACGAGGTCGTCCCAACGGCCGGGGCGGTGCTCCTTCTCGGAGCGGTGTGCCGGGAGCGCCGGGGCCGGGCTCGGGTGCCGGGTGTCCGTGCGCTCCGCGATCTCGCCGGTGCCTCCGGCGGGGACGGGACGCCCGTCCTCGGGGCCGTCGCTCCATATGCCGGTGAGATGCATCCGGCGGGCGGGGGGCAGGAGTCCGTCCTGGTCCGCGTCGTCGTAGCCGGTCTCGTCGTAGCCGGTGCCGTCGTAGCCGGTCTCGTCGCGGCCAGTGCCGTCGCGACCGGTGCCGTCGTGGTCGTCCGCCTCGTCGCCGTACGGGGCGTCGCCGTACGGGGCGTTGGCGTACGGGGCGTTGGCGGAAGCCTCGCGGTTGTACGGACCGTCGGCATGCGGGTCCTCGGCGTACGGACCATCGGCGTACGGGTCCTCGGCCTGCACGTCCGCGGCGTGCGGTCGGTCGTCCGGCCGGGCGGGACGCTGCACGGGGAGCAGGGCCGTGTCCTCCAGTTCACCGGCCGCGCCGCTCCACGTGTCCGGCCGGAGCCCGTCCCCGCGCCCGTCGTCCCCGTCCCCGTACGTGTCGTCGACGCCGTCGCCGTCCCCGTACGCATCGTCGGTGTCACGGGGCGTCAGGCCCTTCTCGCCGGACACCGGACCGAGTGAGGCCGGCAGCTCGGCCGGGTGCGGCGGCAGGGGCGGCCGGGGCGGGGCGAACACCCCGGCCGGGTCCGTCGCGCCCGCCGGGCGGCCGTAACCGAGCTCGTCCTCGTCGTCCGGCTGGGGCGTCGACACGTAACCGCAGAGCGCCTCCTCCGCCGCCCCGGCCGCCAGGCCGGTCAGCACGACGCGCCCGTCGTCGCAGATCAGCACCGTGCGGACGGTGATGTTGCGGTGGGTCCAGCCATGGGCGTGCAGTACCCGCAGCGCGGTCAGCACGTCGGAGCCGATCTCGGCGGCGCGGAACGGGTCGAGCGGACGCTCCGCGAGCAGCGCCGCGAGCGGGCGGGCGGCGACGAACTCGCTCACGATCCAGAGCGATCCGGCCTCCGCGAACACGTCGAAGACCTGGTCGAGCCTGGGATGGTCGGGGACCCGGGCCGCCTCCTGCGCCGCCTCGACGGCCCGCCGCACCGCCGGGTCCGCGGGACGCCGCACCGCCCGTCCGGTGACCTGCCGGACCGAGGGCACCGGAGCGTCGGCGTCGAGCACCTCGGCGTCCACCACCTCGGGCAACGGCACCTGACGGACCAACACCTCCTGGCCGCTGTAGGTGTCGAACGCCCGGGTCTCGGCCAGTTCGTACTCGTCGGACGGAGGCAGCGGAAGGCGGTAGCGGTCGGCGAGCACCCGACCCGCGTAGTCGTCCATGACGCCTCCCCAGAGCGTGCCTACCCCCGGCCATGAAGACCACTCGCATGCCGTCAATCACGGTTGCTCACCGTGCGATTGACCGACCGTCCCACCGCGTGCGGTCTTCAGGTTCTCACGATACGTGGCGCGTGACAGCACCGCGCCGGGGCCGGCGCATCCCGACGCTCCCCCGCCCGTTGATCAGTCGGTGGGCTCGAAGGTGTCGAACGCGGTGGAGCGCAGCGTCCGGCACTCCTCGCCGTCCCATTCGCTCGCCGGGCAACTGATCATGATCGCGTAGCCGTGCTCGGCGTCGACCTTGAACCCCCGGTTGAGCACACGGACCCGCTCGCCCTGCTGGGTGCGCTCGAACTGCCAGTCGGCGACCGTCGGATAGCCGTTGTAGTCGACCTTCTTCACACCCAGGTGCCGGTAGCCCTTGCTGGTGGCCGCGACACCGCTCTTCGCGGCGTTCCAGGCCGCGGCCGCGTCGCCGCCGGGCGAATCGGTGTAGTCGACCTGGATGCGCGGGAAGCCGCCGTCGGCGTTGTAGATGGCACCGGAGTTGCTGCCGGCCGTGCGGTCGAACGTGAAGCTCTTGGGCATCGCGATGCCGAAGTGGAACTTCTTGTTCGCGACGGCCTTGTACCCGTCGGGCAGCGTGCCCTGCGGCTTGTCGTCCTTCGAACCGTCCGCCCCCGCGTCCGGGCCCTCGTCCTGACCCGCGCCCTTGTCCCGGCCCTCGCCCTTGTCCTGATCCGCGGCGCCGCCGCCGTCCGCGGGCTTGGCGCCGTCGCCGCTGTTGGCGTCCGGGGAGCTGCCGGAGGCCGAGGCGGTCTTGTCGTTCTTGCCGTGGCCGGCGCCCGCGTCGTTCTTGTCGTCGCCGTCGAGCGTGAGCGCGAGGACCGTGGCGATGACGGCGAGCACGATCACGGCCGCGATGACGGCCAGGGTGCGGCGCGGCACCACGTCCGTGAGGGACGCACGGGGCGGGGCGGGCAGGGACGCGGCCTGGCGCTGGGGCGGTACGGCGGCAGTGACCGGGCCTCCAGCCGCGCCCGTCATCCTCGCCGCCGCGGGGGACGCGGCGGGCTTCACGGGTGCCGGGGCACCGCTCGCCGGGGCCGCCGGCGGCGGCACCGAGGGCTTGGGCGGCGCGGTGGCCGGGCCGGCGGCGGCCGGTGCCGCTTTCGCGCCGCGTACGGAACGCAGCGCGCCCCGCAGCCGGTCGCGGGTGCCCTCGCCCGGCTCACCTGGCTTCGCGGCCGTCCTGGCGCCGCCCTCGGCGGACTTCCCGGGCATCGCCATGACCTGGGTGGCCTCGGCGGGCGGCGGCACCACCGGGTCCGGCTTCTCGGGGGCGTGGATCACGTCGTCGAGCAGGGCGCGCGCGCCCGCGTCGTCGAGCCGCTGGTCGGGGTCCTTGGCCAGCAGGCCGTAGATGACCTCCTTGAGCGGACCGGCGTTCTTCGGCGGGTCGAGCGGCTCGGTCATCACCGCGGTCAGCGTGGCGATGGCCGACCCCTTGTCGTACGGCGGGGAGCCCTCGACGCTCGCGTACAGCAGGCCGCCGAGCGACCACAGGTCGGCGGGCGGTCCGGGCTTGTGCCCCCGCGCACGCTCCGGTGAGATGTACGAAGGCGCGCCGACGAGCATGCCGGTCGAGGTGACGGACGGGTCGCCCTCGACCTGCGCGATGCCGAAGTCGGTCAGCACGACCCGGCCGTCCTCGGCGATCAGTACGTTGGACGGCTTCACGTCGCGGTGCAGGATGCCCTCGCGGTGCGCCGACCGCAGCACGTCGAGGATCGCGAGGCCGACCTCGGCGGCGCGCTTCGGAGTCAGCACCCCGTCCTCGCGGATGGCCTCGGCGAGGGACTTGCCCTCGATCAGCTCCATCACGATCCACGGCCGGTCGTCCTCGTCGACCACGTCGTAGACCGTCACCGCGCCGTTGTTGCGGATCCTGGCGATCGCCTTCGCCTCGCGCAGCGTGCGCGTGATCAGACGACGCTTCTCGTCCTCGTCGATGGCCGAGGGAAACCGCAGCTCCTTGACCGCGACCGTACGGCCCAGCGTCTCGTCGACGGCACGCCAGACCGTGCCCATACCGCCCCGACCGAGCACCGCCCCGAGCCGGTACCGACCCGCGAGAAGACGTCCGTCCTTGTCCCGTTGGGGCCCCTGTGCCTGCTCCGCCTCCGACATGCGTCCCCTCTGCGATCAACCCGCCCTGGCAGAGCGTTCATTGTCCCTCACCCCGGGACCGGCCCTGGTGCCGGGTCCGCGGGCCCGGCCATGATGCCGGTCCACGGGCCCGGCGCGGGTCCGGTCCACAGGCGGTCATGGTGCCAGGTCCGCGAACCCGGTCGCGGTGCCCGGTCCACCGACCCGTCATGATGTGTCCCGAGGAAGGGAATCCCCGCCATGCCGACACTCAGGGCGCTGTTCTCCGTCCCGTTGCTGTTGGCGCTGCTGGGACTGGGCACGACGCCCCTGCACAGGGAACCACACCTCACCCCCGCGGCTTCCCACCTTCCCCGGCTTGTCGCCGAGGGCGGCGCTCCCACGGCGGCATTGCTGACCGGCCGTACCTCCTCGGCACCGTACGGCACCTTCCGCTCGACGGGGCCCGGTATCCGCAGGGCGGACCGGTTCCGGGCCGGCAGCATCACCAAGACCTTCGTCGCCACGGTCGTGCTCCAACTCGCCCGGGAGAAGAGGCTGCGACTGTCGGATCCCGTCGACCGGCTGCTGCCCGGTCTGATCCGGGGCAACGGCTACGACGGCCGCCGCATCACCCTGCGCGCCCTGCTCAACCACACCAGCGGCCTCCCCGACTACATCGCCGACGCCCCGCCCCGGCCCGTCTCCGCCGGCTCACCCGTCCGGGCGGTGTCCGCCACCGACACGGTCCGCAGCGCCCTCTCCCACCGACCGACGAACGCGTACGGCCATTACGCCTACTCCAACACCAACTACGTCGTCCTCGGGCTCGCCGTCCGGCGCGTCACCGGGCACGACTACGCCGACGAGATCCGCCGACGCATCATCACCCCGCTGCGCCTCACCGGCACATCCCTGCCCGGCTCCCGGACTTCGCTGCCCTCGCCGCACGGCCGGGGCTTCACGCGCGACCCGGCCGACGGCTCTCTTCGCGACGTCACCGCGCTGGACCCGCGCACCGCCGGCGCGGCCGGGGAACTGATCTCCACGCTCGACGACCTGAACCGCTTCTACACGGCCCTGTTCGGCGGCCGTCTCCTCCCTCCCGCCCAGCTCGGGGCCCTGCTCGACACCACGGCCACGCACGGCGTCTACGGCCTGGGCGTCTATCCGCAGAAACTTTCCTGCGGCCTCACCGTCTGGGGCCACAACGGGCACATCGCGGGCAGCTACGTCCGGACCGCGGCCGCCGCCGGGGGCGGCCACATCCTGACGTTCCGTGTCGACACGGACAGCGTGGCCGACGCGCCGGCACTCGAACGGGCACTGCTCGACGCGGAGTTCTGCCCCCGCGCACCCACCGACTGAGGCCGCCTCGCCCAGGCCCCGGACTCCGGTTCGGGGCTCCGCCCCTGGCCGTCCGGCGAGAAGGGCCCGCCGGGCCGGGCGGGCCCGTTCCCCGTCTTTCCGTCTTTCCGTCTTACCGGCGTCAAAGCGGCACGATGTCCGGCGCGCCGAGCCGTGCCGCGTCCGCCGTGAGGTCGTCGGGCTGGCGCTGCGACTCCCGTTCCGCCTGCACCCGCTTCTCGTAGTGCTCGACCTCCCGGTCGATCTGCCGCTCGTCCCAGCCCAGCACCGGCGCCATCAACTCCGCGCAGATCCGGGCGCTGCGCGTGCCCCGGTCGAAGGTCTCGATGGAGATCCGGGTGCGCCGGGTCAGTACGTCGTCGAGGTGCCGGGCCCCCTCGTGCGAGGCGGCGTAGACGATCTCGGCCTTCAGGTAGTCGTCGGCGGCGGGCAGCGGCTCGCCCAGGGCCGGATCGGCGGCGATCAGTTCCAGGATCTCCTCCGTCAGGGAGCCGTAACGATTGAGCAGATGCTCGACGCGGACGACGTGCAGCCCCGTCCGGGCGGCGATCCTCGCGCGGGCGTTCCACAGGGCCCGGTACCCCTCCGCGCCCAGCAGCGGGACGTCCTCCGTGACGCATTCCGCCACCCGCTGGTCGAGACCGTGCACCGCCTCGTCCACGGCGTCCTTCGCCATCACCCGGTACGTGGTGTACTTGCCGCCCGCGACGACGACGAGGCCGGGCAGCGGATGCGCCACCGTGTGCTCGCGCGAGAGCTTGCTGGTCGCCTCCGACTCGCCGGCCAGCAGCGGCCGCAGCCCCGCGTAGACGCCCTGGACGTCGTCCCTGGTCAGCGGGGTGGCCAGCACGCTGTTGACGTGTTCGAGGAGGTAGTCGATGTCGGCGCTGGACGCCGCCGGGTGCGCCTTGTCCAGGTCCCAGTCGGTGTCGGTCGTCCCGATGATCCAGTGCCGCCCCCACGGAATGACGAAGAGGACGGACTTCTCGGTCCGCAGGATCAGGCCCGTCGAGGAGTGGACGCGGTCCTTCGGGACGACCAGGTGGATCCCCTTGGACGCCCGGACGTGGAACAGCCCGCGCTCCCCGATCAGCGCCTGGGTGTCGTCCGTCCACACGCCCGTCGCGTTCACCACCTGCTTGGCCCTGACCTCGTACTCGCCGCCCGCCTCGACGTCCTCCACCCGGGCGCCGACGACCCGTTCGCCCTCCCGGAGGAAGCCGGTCACCCGCGCCCGGTTCGCCGCATGGGCGCCGTACGCGGCGGCGGTGCGCACCAGGGTCGCCGTGTAGCGGGCGTCGTCCATCTGCGCGTCGTAGTACTGCAACGCCCCGACCAGGGCGTCCTTGCGCAGCGCCGGGGCGACCCGCAGCGCGTGGCGCCGGGAGAGGTGCCGGTGGACGGGCAGACCGCGGCCGTGCCCCGAGGACACCGACATCGCGTCGTAGAGCGCCACGCCGGAACCGGCGTAGAACCGCTCCCAGCCCCCCCGCCGCAGCGGGTAGAGGAACGGCACGGGCTTCACCAGATGCGGGGCCAGCCGCTGGAGAAGCAGTCCGCGCTCCTTCAACGCCTCCCGGACGAGCGCGAAGTCCAGCATCTCCAGATACCGAAGACCGCCGTGGATCAGCTTGCTCGACCGGCTCGACGTGCCCGAGGCCCAGTCGCGCGCCTCGACCAGCCCGGTCGACAGACCTCTCGTCGCCGCGTCCAGCGCCGTACCGGCGCCGACCACGCCCGCCCCCACGACCAGCACGTCCAGTTCGCGCTCGGCCATGGCGGCGAGCGCCTCGGCGCGATCCGTGGGTCCCAGTGTCGCTGTCCTCACTGCTGCCTCCCGGGTGGCTCGGGGTGGTCCGGCACGGGACGCCGTCCGACCGATCGGTCGGCCGGGGCGTCCGACCCCTCGATTCTGTCCGCCGTCCACGACTTCGGCCACCGCCTGGGGACAACCCCGGGCAACACCAGGGCGGCACGGGCCTCGCAACACCCTTCAAATGCTGCATATAGGTCATATTTACGCCTAGTCTGACATTGCGCTGTCCCCAGCGGTTGCGCTTTCTGCTCTCAAGGCCATGTACCGGCCGGTTACACGGAGGACGCCCCTCTCCGCGCCCCGCCCGGTCCGAGGGAAGGACGGCCCCATATGCCCGCAGACCTCGCTGTCGTCGGACTCGGCCACCTCGGCCTGCCCCTTGCACAGGCCGCCGTGGCCGCCGGTATCGAAACCGTCGGCTACGACGCCGATCCGCGCGTCCACGCGGAACTCGCCGCCGGACGCACCCCCGTCGAGGGCTCGCTCACCGCGTCGGACGTCCGCCGGATGCTCTCGGGGGGTTTCCGGCCCACCACCGATCCGGCCGAACTCGGCCGGATCCGTACCGCGGTCATCTGCGCCCCCACCCCGCTCGGCGCCGATCGCACCCTCGACCTCACCGCCCTCACCGATGCCACCCGCGCGCTCGCCGCCCGACTGCGCCCGCACACCACCGTGCTGGTGGAGTCGGCCGTGCAGCCCGGCACCACCGAGGGACACATCCGGCCCCTCCTCGAAGAGGGGTCGGGGCTGCGCGCCGGACGCGACTTCCACCTCGCCTACGCGCCGAGCCGCCTCGACCCCGGCAACCGGACCCACGTCCACGTCAACACCCCCAAGGTCATCGGCGGACTCACCCCCGTCTGCACCGAATCCGCCGCCGCCTTCTACGGACGGCTCACCGACAAGGTGGTCCGCGCCCGCGGGCTGCGCGAGGCCGAGATGACGAAGGTCCTGGAGACCAACTTCCGGCACGTCAACATCGCCCTGGTCAACGAGATGGCGGTGCTCTGCCACGACCTCGGGGTCGACCTGTGGGACGTCATCCGGTGCGCCGAGACCAAACCCTTCGGCTTCCAGGCGTTCCGGCCGGGGCCCGGCGTCGGCGGACACGGCGTCCCCGTCGACCCGGGACGCATCCCGTACCACAGCCGCACCCCCGGCCACCCGCTGCGGATGGTCGCGCTCGCCCAGGAGATCAACGACCGGATGCCGCAGTACGTGATCCAGCGCTGCGCCACCCTGCTGAACGAGCACGGCAAGTCGGTGCGCGGCGCCCGCGTGCTGCTCCTCGGCGTCACCTACAAGCCCGACCTCGCCGACCAGGAGGCGTCCCCCGCCCAGGAGATCGCCTCCCGGCTGCTCGACATGGGCGCGCAGATCGGCTACCACGACCCGTACGTCCTGCACTGGCGGGTACGGGACCTCCCCGTCCCGCGCGCCGACTCGCTGTACGAGGCGGCGTCGAACGCCGACCTCACGGTGCTGATCCAGCATCACCGCACGTACGACCTCCAGGGCCTCGCCGTGAAGGCCCAACTGCTCCTGGACACCCGGGGCGCGACCCCGGCGGGGGCCGCACATCGACTGTGAACCGGGGATTTCGGAGGCTTCGGGAGCTTCGAGGATTTCAGGGATTTCAGTGGGCGATGTCATAGCCGACTGCTAGCCTGCGGCGTCACTTCTCGCACAATCGTGCGCTTCCGCTCCAAGGGGGATCCCACCATGAGCCAGCCCGTGCCGCCGCCGAACCAGCAGCCCGGCGCCCAGCCCGTCGACGGCAACCCGTACGCCGCCCAGCAGCCCGGCGCCCAGCCGGGAGACGGCAACCCGTACGCGGGCCAGCAGCCGGGGGCCCCGACCGGCAATCCGTTCGCCGGTCAGCAGCCCGGTGCCTACGGACAGCCGGGTCAGCCCGCCCCCGCGTTCGGCGGCGCGCCCTTCACCCCGCCCGCCCCGGCCCGCGGCAAGATGGGCCTCGGCCTGCTGGCAGCGGTGGTCGCGGCGCTCGTCGGGGCCTTCCTCTACGGCGTCATCGCCGGAGCGATCGAGCGCGAGGTCGGCTACATCGCCATCGGCGTCGGGTTCCTCGTCGGCTTCGCGGCGAGCAAGGTCGGCGGGCGCAACCCCATCCTGCCCGTCGTCAGCGCCGTCCTGTCCGTGGGCGCCGTCTACCTCGGCCAGCTGATCGGCATCTCGGTCATCCTGTCCGACATGATCAACCAGTCCGCGTCCACCCTCTTCATCGACCACTTCGACGTGCTGACGAAGGCGTGGGGCGAGGGCTCGGACTTCATGACCTACGTCTTCCTGCTGCTCGGCGCCGTGGCGGCGTTCGGTGGTGCCAAGAAGGCGTGACGGGCGGAACGCGTCCGAGAGGGCGTGTCCGAGAAAGCGTGACCACGAAGGCACGCCCCGGGCACACATGGGCGAAGGCCCCGGAACCCGCGTGCGGTTCCGGGGCCTTCGCCCATGTGTGCCCGGAGATGACCGGCAGCCCGGAGGCGACCGGTCGTGAGCCGGTCAGCGGCGGTGCTGCGAGTCCGCCACCGTCACCTCGACGCGCTGGAACTCCTTGAGTTCGCTGTACCCCGTCGTCGCCATCGCCCGGCGCAGCGCGCCGAAGATGTTCATCGAGCCGTCCGGCGAGTGCGAAGGACCGGTGAGGACCTCCTCGGTCGTGCCGACGGAACCGAGGTCGACCAGCTTGCCGCGCGGCACGTCCTCGTGGACGGCCTCCATGCCCCAGTGCCGGCCGCGGCCCGGCGCGTCCGTCGCACGGGCCAGCGGGGAACCGATCATCACGGCGTCCGCACCACAGGCGATGGCCTTCGGCAGGTCGCCGGACCAGCCGACCCCACCGTCCGCGATGACGTGCACGTACCGGCCGCCCGACTCGTCCATGTAGTCGCGGCGGGCCCCGGCGACATCGGCGACCGCCGTCGCCATCGGCACCTGGATGCCGAAGACGTTGCGCGTGGTGTGCGCGGCGCCCCCGCCGAAACCGACGAGCACGCCGGCCGCGCCGGTCCGCATCAGGTGCAGGGCGGCGGTGTACGTGGCGCAGCCGCCGACGATCACCGGGACATCCAGCTCGTAGATGAACTGCTTGAGGTTGAGCGGCTCGGCCGCGCCCGAAACGTGCTCGGCGGAGACCGTCGTACCGCGGATGACGAAGATGTCCACACCCGCGTCGACGACCGCCTTGGAGAACTGGGCGGTGCGCTGCGGGGAGAGCGCCGCGGCGGTGACGACCCCGGCGTCACGCACCTCCTTGATGCGCTGCCCGATCAGCTCCTCCTGGATCGGGGCGGCGTAGATCTCCTGGAGGCGGCGGGTCGCGGACTCGGCCGGCATCTCGGCGATCTCGTCCAGCAGCGGCTGCGGGTCCTCGTACCGCGTCCACAGCCCTTCCAGGTTGAGGACACCGAGACCACCCAGCTCACCGATGCGGATCGCGGTCTGCGGCGAGACCACCGAGTCCATGGGCGCGGCCAGGAACGGCAGCTCGAAGCGGTAGGCGTCGATCTGCCAGGCGATCGAGACCTCCTTCGGGTCGCGGGTTCGGCGACTCGGAACGACGGCGATGTCGTCGAACGCGTATGCCCGGCGGCCGCGCTTGCCGCGCCCGATCTCGATCTCAGTCACGATGGTGTGGCCTTTCCCTCTATGTCTGCGCTGTCCAGTATCCCCGACACGTGGCGGAGGGGCGGCCCCGGGAACCCTCGGCCCCACTGGTCGCCCAGCGGGGCCGGAAAGCCCGGGTCCGCCCCTCGGGGCGCCGGCGCGCGTTACTTCCTGCTGTAGTTGGGCGCCTCGACCGTCATCTGGATGTCGTGCGGGTGGCTCTCCTTGAGGCCCGCGGAGGTGATCCGGACGAACCGGCCGTTGGCCTGAAGCTCCGGCACGGTGCGGCCGCCGACGTAGAACATCGACTGGCGCAGACCGCCGGTGAGCTGGTGGACGACCGCGGAGAGGGGACCGCGGTAGGGGACCTGGCCCTCGATGCCCTCGGGAACCAGCTTCTCGTCGGAGGCGACGCCCTCCTGGAAGTAGCGGTCCTTGGAGAACGACATGCGGTCGCCGCGGGACTGCATCGCGCCGAGCGAGCCCATGCCGCGGTACGACTTGAACTGCTTGCCGTTGATGAAGAGCAGCTCGCCCGGGGACTCCTCGCAGCCCGCCAGCAGCGAGCCGAGCATCACGGCGTCCGCGCCGGCCACCAGGGCCTTGGCGATGTCGCCGGAGTACTGCAGGCCGCCGTCGCCGATGACCGGGACGCCGGCCTCCTTCGCGGCGAGCGACGCCTCGTAGATCGCGGTGACCTGCGGGACGCCGATGCCGGCGACGACGCGGGTGGTGCAGATGGAACCGGGGCCGACGCCGACCTTGATGCCGTCGGCACCGGCGTCGATCAGCGCCTGGGCGCCGTCCCGGGTGGCGATGTTGCCGCCGATGACATCGACGCCGGACGCGTTCGACTTGATCTTGGCGACCATGTCGCCGACCAGCCGGGAGTGGCCGTGGGCGGTGTCCACGACGATGAAGTCGACACCCGCCTCGATCAGGGCCTGGGCCCGCTCGAAGGCGTCACCCGCGACACCGACGGCGGCGCCGACCAGCAGCCGGCCCTCCTTGTCCTTCGCGGCGTTCGGGTACTGCTCGGCCTTGACGAAGTCCTTGACGGTGATGAGCCCCTTGAGGACGCCCGCCTCGTCGACCAGCGGAAGCTTCTCGATCTTGTGGCGGCGCAGCAGCTCCATGGCGTCCACGCCGGAGATGCCGACCTTGCCGGTGACCAGCGGCATCGGCGTCATGACCTCGCGCACCTGCCGCGTACGGTCCGGCTCGAAGGCCATGTCGCGGTTGGTGACGATGCCGAGCAGCTTGCCCGCCGCGTCGGTGACCGGGACCCCGCTGATGCGGAACTTGGCGCACAGCTCGTCGGCGTCGCGCAGGGTCGCGTCCGGGTGCACCGTGATCGGATCGGTGACCATGCCGGACTCGGAGCGCTTCACCAGGTCGACCTGGTTGGCCTGGTCGGCGATGGAAAGGTTGCGGTGCAGCACACCGGCGCCGCCCTGTCGGGCCATGGCGATCGCCATGCGGGCCTCGGTGACCTTGTCCATGGCGGCGGAGAGCAGCGGGATGTTCACCCGTACGTTCTTGGAGATGTACGAGGAGGTGTCGATCTGATCGGGCGCCATGTCGGACGCGCCGGGCAGCAGCAGCACGTCGTCGTATGTCAGCCCGAGCGTCGCGAACTTCTCGGGCACTCCGTCGACGTTTGCAGTCATGACACCTTCCCCAAATGGCCTTGATCGGTGCGGATGTCCATGCTAACGGCCTTCGCACGCGTCTCATTCCACATGCAAGATCACCTACAGGTTCTGTAGGTTCGTACGGAACCGGAGCGGCACGGATCAGGCACGAACGGTACGCGCGCGAGGCGCGGGCCGTACGCGGAACCGGAACGGCCGGGCCGAAGAGGTCCCCGGCCGAAGAGGATCCGCTCCGGAGAGGTTCCGCCGTCCCGCTCACGCACGTCGGCGGCTGCCGGAACGGCCCGGCTCACTGCTCGGCGAGCGCCCGCAGCCTGCTCAGTGCCCGGTGCTGGGCGACCCGGACGGCGCCCGGCGACATGCCCAGCATCTGCCCGGTCTCCTCGGCGGTCAGACCGACCGCGACCCGCAGCACGAGCAGCTCGCGCTGGTTGTCGGGCAGGTTGGCCAGGAGCTTCTTGGCCCAGGCGGCGTCGCTGCTGAGCAGCGCGCGTTCCTCGGGGCCGAGCGAGTCGTCGGGCCGCTCGGGCATCTCGTCGCAGGGCACGGCCGTCGATCCCGGGTGCCGCATGGCGGCTCGCTGGAGATCGGCCACCTTGTGACCCGCGATGGCGAAGACGAAGGCTTCGAAGGGCCTGCCGGTGTCCTTGTAGCGCGGCAGCGCCATGAGCACCGCGACACAAACCTCCTGCGCCAGGTCCTCGACGAAGTGACGCGCGTCACCGGGCAGACGGCTCAGTCGCGACCTGCAGTAACGCAGCGCCAGCGGGTGGACATGGGCCAGCAGATCATGGGTGGCCTGCGCATCGCCCTCGACGGCGCGGTGCACCAGTGCACCGATCGTCGTCGTCTCGTCGTCGCGCATCGGACCATGGTGCCTCGGAGTCTCTTCTTCCGCTCCGCCGCGTCCGTAGTTGTGCACCGAAGCGTTATGAGCGGGTGCGCCGGAAGTCATGTCCTGCGCCCTCCCCTTCCGCTCGACCGAATCGTTCCCGAGGAACTCCACGCCTCAAGGATGCGCCATCGGCCGTGAAGCGTCACATGCCGTCGACCTGACGGGCACGGCCGGCCGGGCGGGCGCCACCGACGCTGCGGCGGACGCCCCGCACACGACGGTCGCGTCCCCCCGCCCGCTCGAGCGCGGACGGGAAGACGGCCGGCCGCCGGTCACGGACGGTCCTCAGCGGACCAGGCCCCAGCGGAAGCCGAGCGCGACGGCGTGCGCCCGGTCCGAGGCTCCGAGCTTCTTGAACAGACGCCTGGCGTGCGTCTTCACCGTGTCCTCGGAGAGGAACAGCTCACGCCCGATCTCGGCGTTCGAGCGACCGTGGCTCATCCCTTCGAGCACCTGGATCTCCCGCGCGGTGAGCGTGGGAGCCGCGCCCATCTCGGCCGACCGCAGTCTGCGCGGCGCGAGCCGCCACGTCGGATCGGCCAGCGCCTGGGTGACGGTGGCCCGCAGCTCGGCGCGGGAGGCGTCCTTGTGGAGATAGCCGCGGGCACCGGCGGCGACCGCGAGCGCGACGCCGTCCAGGTCCTCGGCGACGGTCAGCATGATGATCCTGGCGCCGGGGTCGGCGGAGAGCAGCCGCCGTACCGTCTCCACACCCCCGAGACCGGGCATGCGTACATCCATCAGAATCAGATCCGAACGGTCGGCGCCCCAGCGGCGGAGGACTTCCTCGCCGTTGGCCGCCGTCGTCACACGCTCGACGCCGGGCACGGTCGCGACCGCGCGACGGAGCGCCTCTCGGGCAAGCGGGGAGTCGTCGCAGACGAGGACGGATGTCATGGCCGCCCTCCGCAGCTGATGCGCGTCACCTTGAGCCTCCAGGCTGTTCACAAATCGTCACCTGAGCGGTTGACGCTCTCGGACAGCTGCCCGATCGCTTTTCCTGTCAACCGCTTCCGCCCTCTCAACGACGGTCACTCGAAAGAGTTACGGGTCCGACGGCCAGGTTCGGCACTCTACGTGAGGAGGCGCGCACGGAGGAGAGCGACGCGGATCGTCCAGCCATCAACCGGATCTTCACATCAAGATATGCCCCATTTAGCGGGTCTTCTTCCCTTTTCCCGGTGTCTGTGGCTAGATTCGCAATCAGTCATATTTACATCTACTTGCACCGTGGCTGTAAGCGTCATGGGCACAATCAAAACAGACAACGCCTGACGACAACGACGTTTCCGACTCAGCATGGTTTGAGGGGACAAGCAATGGCAGATTTCTCCCGCCTTCCCGGACCCAACGCCGATCTGTGGGACTGGCAACTGTTGGCGGCCTGCCGCGGGGTCGACAGCTCGCTGTTCTTCCACCCCGAGGGTGAGCGCGGGGCGGCACGCAGCGCCCGCGAGAACTCGGCGAAAGAGGTCTGCATGCGATGCCCGGTACGCGCCGAGTGCGCGGCGCACGCACTGGCCGTGCGAGAGCCCTACGGCGTGTGGGGTGGACTCACCGAGGACGAGCGCGAGGAGCTGATGGGACGGGCCCGCAACCGTCTGATCGCGGCGTCGGCACCGTCGGGCGGCGTTCCGTCCCCGGCGGGACACGGCTGATCCCGTCGGCCCGCGCGACCCAGAGGACAAAACGTTTCTTCATCAGCACCCGGCCACCGAGGGAGACCGGGTCACAGGCAGGCCCCGAGCCGGGTCACGGGCAGCCCCCGGTCAGCGGGCGGCCGTCAGGGACAACCGGTCCAGGGTGGCCGCCACGGCGGGCACCTGCGCGAGGTCGGGGAGGGTCAGGGCGACGATCTCGCGCTCGACGGCCGGTTCGACCGTGACGGTGCGCACCCCCTTGGCACGCACCGACTCGATCGCCAGCTCCGGCAGCACCGCCACCCCGAGTCCGGCCCCGACCAGGCCGACGACCGCGGGGTAGTCGTCGGTGGCGAAGTCGATCCGGGGCGTGAAGCCCGACTCCTCGCAGACCTCCACCAGCTGACGTCGACAGCGCGGACAGCCTGCGATCCACGACTCCTCGGCCAGCTCGGCGATGCCGACCGCCCCGGTACCGGACAACCGGTGCCCCTCGGGGACCAGCCCGATCAGCCGGTCGGAGAGGAGCGGACGCACGACCAGGTCCTCCCATTCGGCGCCCGGTGCGCCGTACCGGAACGCCAGCGCGATGTCGCAGTCGCCCTCGCGCAGCATCTCGACCGAGCGCGGCGGCTCCGCCTCGACCAGGGAGACCCTGGTACCGGGGTGGGCCGCGCGCAGTGCCGCGAGGGCCCCGGGCACCAAGCTGGAACTGCCGCTGGGGAACGAGACGAGCCGGACCCGGCCGGCTCGCAGCCCGGCGATCGCGGCGACCTCCTCCTCCGCGGCGGTGAGCCCGGCGAGGATGCCGGAGGCGTGCCGGACGAGGGCCTCGCCCGCCTGCGTGAGCCGCATCTCGCGTCCGGTGCGGATCAGCAGCGTGGTCCCGGCGGAGGACTCCAGGGCCTTCATCTGCTGGCTGACCGCGGGCTGCGTGCAGCCCAGCTCGCGGGCCGCGGCGGAGAACGAGCCGGTGGCGGCCACGGCGCGCAGAACACGGAGATGACGGGCTTCGATCACCCCTTAACCATAAGCAACTCTTGGGCGAGGTGCTCATTGTCCAGGTGCACCTTTGGGGAGGAATAGTCAGGTTCTCCGTGCGCGCCGCCGCGCCCCGCCTCGCCCGATGCGCACCCGCGCGACACCGGAGTGCGCCGTGGGTGCGGCGGCAGGGGGCGGCGTCAGGGCCAGGGTCCGGCCGTGATCCGGCGGACAGGCACTAACGTGCCGCTCATGACGACTGCACTGATCACGGGCGCGACCGCGGGGATCGGCGCCGCGTTCGCGCGGCGGCTGGCGGCCGACGGGCACAACCTGGTACTGGTGGCGCGCGACACCGAACGACTGCGCGAACAGGCGACCGAACTGCACGACCGGCACGGAATCGAGGCCGAGGTCCTGCGGGCCGACCTCTCCGAGGACAAGGGGATCGCGACGGTCGAGGGCCGATTGACCGACCGTCACCACCCGGTCGACCTGTTGGTCAACAACGCCGGGTTCGGGAACAAGGGCCGCTATCTGGAAGTGCCCATGGCCGACGAGCTGAACATGCTCAAGGTGCATTGCGAGGCGGTGCTGCGCCTGACCTCGGCCGCCGTGACCGGGATGCGGGAGCGCGGGCGGGGCGGCGTCGTCAACGTGGCCTCGGTAGCGGCTTTCGTGCCGCGCGGGACGTACGGCGCGTCCAAGGCGTGGGTCGTGCAGTTCACCCAGGGCGCGGCGAAGGACCTGGCCGGTTCCGGCGTGCGGCTCATGGCGCTGTGCCCGGGTTTCGTACGGACGGAGTTCCACCAGCGGGCGGGGATGGGAACCGGCAACATCCCCGGCTGGATGTGGCTGGACGCGGACAAGCTGGTGGCGGAGGCCCTGACGGACCTGGCGCGCGGCAAGTCACTCTCGGTGCCGGACCCGCGGTACAAGGCGCTGATGGGGGTCGTGAAGCTGACGCCGCGCGGCCTGCTCGGAGGGGTCGCCTCCAAGACGGGCCGCAAGTACGGGCCTCAGTGAGCGGACGGTCCCCCGAAGGTCTGTCACCGGATCGCGCGATGACGGAGCCCGAGCGCGGGAGGTCCGGGCGCGAGGATCGCGGGTTCGGGGCTCCCCGGCGATGGGACCCCCGAGCGGCGGATCACGTTGCGCGGCGGACTCCTGGCGGCTCGTCAGGCAGCGGAGGACGGCGGCCTGACGAGCCGCGCACCGACGGGGCCCAGTGCTGGCCACGCCACCGATGCCGGGAGGGGCACTGGCGCAACCCGCGGCCCGCGTAGGCGCCGATGTCCGGGGCTCCGGGCTTCAGCTTGTCGCCGAAGTAGTCCGTACCGCCGTTGTCCGCACATGCCGAGGCCCGGTATCCCGCGACGGGATACCGGGCCTCGGTGGCTGGTGCCGGGGTTACGCGTCAGTGCGCGTGGCCGTGGCCGCCGTGACCGGCCTCGGCCTCCTCCTCGGCCGGCTTCTCGACGACCAGGGTCTCGGTCGTGAGCAGCAGCGACGCGATGGACGCGGCGTTCTCCAGCGCGGAGCGGGTGACCTTGACCGGGTCGATGACGCCGGCCTTCACCAGGTCGCCGTACTCGCCGGTCGCGGCGTTGAAGCCCTCGCCCTTGTCGAGCTCGGCGACCTTGGAGGTGATGACGTAGCCCTCCAGGCCGGCGTTCTCGGCGATCCAGCGCAGCGGCTCGACGGCGGCGCGGCGCACGACCGCGACACCGGTGGCCTCGTCGCCGGTCTTGCCGAGGTTGCCCTCCAGGACCTTGACGGCGTGGACCAGGGCGGAGCCACCACCGGAGACGATGCCCTCCTCGACCGCGGCGCGGGTCGCGGAGATGGCGTCCTCCAGGCGGTGCTTCTTCTCCTTGAGCTCCACCTCGGTGGCGGCACCGACGCGGATCACACACACGCCGCCGGCCAGCTTCGCGAGGCGCTCCTGGAGCTTCTCGCGGTCCCAGTCGGAGTCCGTGGCCTCGATCTCGGCCTTGATCTGGTTGACCCGGCCCTTGACGTCGCCGGGCTCGCCGCCGCCGTCCACGATCGTGGTGTCGTCCTTGCTGACGGTGACGCGACGGGCGGTGCCCAGCACGTCCAGACCGGCCTGGTCGAGCTTGAGGCCGACCTCCTCGGCGATGACGGTCGCACCGGTGAGGGTGGCGATGTCGCCGAGCATGGCCTTGCGGCGGTCACCGAAGCCGGGGGCCTTCACGGCGACGGCGTTGAAGGTGCCGCGGATCTTGTTGACGACGAGGGTCGACAGCGCCTCGCCCTCGACGTCCTCAGCAATGATCAGCAGCGGCTTGGAGCCACCGGCCTGGATGACCTTCTCCAGCAGCGGGAGCAGCTCCTGGATGGCGCTGATCTTGCCCTGGTGGACCAGGATGTACGGGTCGTCGAGGACGGCCTCCATGCGCTCCTGGTCGGTCACCATGTACGGGGACAGGTAACCCTTGTCGAAGGCCATGCCCTCGGTGAAGTCGAGGTCCAGACCGAAGGTGTTGGACTCCTCGACGGTGATGACACCGTCCTTGCCGACCTTGTCCATCGCGTCCGCGATGAGCTCGCCGACCTGCGGGTCCTGCGCGGAGAGCGCGGCCACGGCGGCGATGTCGGACTTGTCGTCGATCGGACGGGCGGTCGCGAGGAGGTCCTCGGACACGGCCTGGACCGCGGCGTCGATGCCCTTCTTCAGGGCGGCCGGGGAGGCACCGGCGGCGACGTTGCGCAGACCCTCGCGGACCAGCGCCTGGGCCAGGACGGTGGCGGTGGTCGTACCGTCACCCGCGATGTCGTTGGTCTTGGTCGCGACCTCCTTCACCAGCTGGGCACCGAGGTTCTCGTACGGGTCCTCGATCTCGACCTCGCGCGCGATGGTGACACCGTCGTTGGTGATGGTGGGGGCGCCGAACTTCTTGTCGATGACGACGTTGCGGCCCTTGGGGCCGATCGTCACCTTGACCGTGTCGGCAAGCTTGTTGACGCCGCGCTCAAGGGCGCGACGGGCGTCCTCGTCGAACTTCAGGATCTTCGCCATGGGAGCTGAGCTTTCCTCTCGAACGAACCGCGCCCCCGGCCGCCCGGCTGATCAGGACGCACGGGGCCAGGGGCGCGGAACGGAAGCAGACGTGGGTGAATTACTTCTCGATGATCGCGAGGACGTCGCGAGCCGAGAGGACGAGGTACTCCTCGCTGTTGTACTTCACCTCGGTGCCGCCGTACTTGCTGTACAGCACGATGTCGCCGGTCTTGACGTCGAGCGGAAGGCGCTCGCCGTTCTCGAAGCGGCCCGGGCCCACGGCCAGGACGACGCCCTCCTGGGGCTTCTCCTTGGCGGTGTCCGGGATGACCAGGCCGGAGGCCGTGGTCTGCTCGGCGTCGAGCGGCTGGACCACAATGCGGTCTTCGAGCGGCTTGATCGCAACCTTGGTGCTGGCGGTCGACACGATCCGGTCTCCCCCTTCGGAGATCTCACGGGGTTAAGAGTCTGAGTGTGGCGACCAGGTGGATCCGTCGTCGCGGGTGCCGGACCTGCCAGTCGCACGGTACTGCTGGCACTCTCCATCGGTGAGTGCCAGCACCGAGACTATGACCGCGATTAGCACTCGGTCAAGCGGAGTGCCAATTCAGCCAGTCGTGGCGTCGGGGTTCCCCGTCGGCGCGGGGGCGCCGCAGCCCCGGTCCGCACCCCTCCCGCGCGGCCCTCCAGTCACACGTAGTCCTCCAGCCGGGCCACCGCGTACCCCTGGTCCGTGATCGTCTTCATGACGGAACGAACCAGGTCGGTCATGTCGGCGCCCCATTCGTTCCGGCCCCGGAAGTGCGTGAGGATGATGTCGCCGGGGCGCAGCTTCCCGTCCCCCTCGCGCCACTCCATGCGATCCGGGAACGCCTCCGCGTTCCAGAGCGGCACGGCCTTGATCCCGCAGGACTTCGCGATGCGCAGCGTGTCGCCGTCGTAGTTGCCGTACGGCGGGCGGAAGAGGACGGGCCGCTTCCCGAACTGCTTCTCGATGAGGTCCTGCTGCCCGCAGATCTCGCGCTTCTGCTCCTCGTACGAGAGCCCTGGGAGGTAGGGGTGGCTGAGGGTGTGGTTGTTGAGGGTGACGCCGAGCCGCTGCGCCTCGCCGAAGTACCCGTAGTTGCCCCGCACCTCGTCGTCGCTGAGGAACGCGCTGTACGGGATGTCCAGTTCGTCCATCATCCGGAGCAGTTCGGGGTCCTTCTCCGCGCCGTCGTCCATGGTCAGGAAGACCACCCGGTCCTCGGTCGGGACGGTCGTGAAGACCGGCGGCAGGGAGGCGTCGCCGCCCGTGACCTCGAACCCCTGCCGGGTGACGACGCGCGGCTTGACAGCGGGCGGCGGGGGTGCGATCAGGGGCGTGCGGCCCAGCCCCCACTTCTTGGCGAGGGCTGCCCGGACGGCCGGGGCGAGCTTCGCGTTCTCGCGCGCCCCGGCGGGGGCGCCGCCGTCGGCCGGGGCACCGGGGCCCGCGCGATGCCCCGGTCCGCCGGGCTGCCCGGGGGGCGGCTCGGCGGGCAGCGCGGGAAACGGGCCCGTGGAGGCGTCGGACCGAAGCCCGGGGCCGGTGTCCGCCCGCTCCGCGATCCCGGAGGCACACCCCGAACCGACGGCGGCGACCAGGAGTGCGGCCAGGACCGCGCGGGTCGGCCGGCACCCCGCGGAGCCCGGCCCGCGGGACGCGCACAGGCCCGATTCACACGCTGTCATGACCAATTCCTCCTTTTGTCGTATTAGTCGTATGAATGACGTGGCGTTGCATGCTGCCAGCTCACGAGGGGCTCTCCGGCCCGACACCACCGCCGGTCCCGCCGGTCGACCCGACTGGCTCACAATGGGGCGGGTGAACGCTCTCGCCCCGAACGACCCGGCCGGTACGCCCACCCCGGCCGGACCGAACAACTCGAATGCCCCATCCGTCGCCGACGCCACAGCCGGGGCGGACGTCCCGGCCGACACGGATGCCCCGGAAGTCGCAGACGCATCCGCAGGCACGGACGTCCCTGACGGCGCCGACACCGCGTCCGGGGCCGGTGACGCATCCGGGGCCGACGACACGTGCGGCGCGAATGATCCGCTCGCCGCCTTCCTGGCCCTGCGCACTCCCGAGGGGGCGGCGCTGCTGGACGAGCTGCGGTCCTACGACCCCTCGCAGGAGCTGGCCACCGCCACCCGGCTGCGCCGCACGCACCCGGCAGCCCTGGTGTCGGCGGCGCTGGGGCAGGCGCGGCTGCGGCAGCGCGCGGTGGCGAAGTTCGGTGCCGAGGACGCGTACCGGATGTTCTTCACACCGAACGGTGTCGAGCAGGCGACCCGTACGTCGGTGGCGACGCACCGGGCCCGGCGGTTCGCCGAGGCGGGCGGGGTGCGGAGCGTCGCGGACCTCTGCTGCGGGATCGGCGGCGACGCGATCGCGTTCGCGCGGGCGGGCATCCGGGTCCTCGCCGTGGACCGGGACCCGCTGACCGCCGAGGTGGCCCGCGCCAACGCCACCGCGCTCGGCCTAGCGGACCTGATCGAGGTGCGGTGCGCCGATGTCACCGAGGTCGACACCTCGGCGTACGACGCGGTCTTCGTCGACCCGGCCCGGCGCGGCGGCCGGGGACGGATCTTCGACCCCGAGGCGTACTCCCCGCCGCTTTCCTGGGCGACCGGCGCCGCGCTGCGGGCCCCCCGCGCCGCGCTGAAGATCGCCCCCGGCATCCCGCACGAGGCGATCCCGGAGCGGGCGGAGGCCGAGTGGATCTCGGACGGCGGCGACGTGAAGGAGGCGGTGCTCTGGTTCGGCGAGGGCTTCACGGCCGGTTCGTACCGCGCCACCGTGCTCCCGGCCGGGGCTGCTCTGTGGTCGGCCGCCCCGCTGCCCGCCCCGCCGGTCGGCCCGGTCGGGCGCTATCTGTACGAGCCGGACGGCGCCGTCATCCGCGCCCATCTGGTCGCCGACGTCGTGGCGCGGTGCGACGGGCGGCTGATCGACGGGACCATCGCGTACGTCACGAGCGACCGGCCATACGTGTCCCCGTACGCCTCCGGGTACGAGATCACCGATCAGCTGCCGTTCCACATGAAGAAGCTGAAAGCGCTGCTGCGGGAGCGGGAGGTCGGCGTCCTGACGGTGAAGAAGCGTGGTTCGGCCGTCGAACCGGAGGAGCTGCGCCGCCGGATGAAGCTCCGGGGGCCGAACGCCGCCACGGTGTTCCTGACCCGGGTGGCCGGGGCGCCGACGATGCTGATCGGGCATCCGTTGGCCGGCCCGCCGGCCGAGGAACGGTCGCCGACCGGCTGCTGACCGGGCCCGCGCCGGTGATCCGCCCGGCCCTCGAACGGGCGGGGGCCGGGCGGGGGCCCGAATCAGCGGTGCGCGCCGCCGCCGGTGGAGAAGAGCGGCTGCGGGGCGGCCGCCCCGGCCCGTACCCGCAGCACCCAGCGGCGATGGGCGAGCGCCTTGACGATGCCGATCAGTCCGGTGATCCAGGCGATCGTCCCGAGCCCCATGACGAGGGCGATCAGCCCGTAGCTCTCCTTGACCGACTCCTCGGCCGCCGGGAACGCGAAGCACAGGTACAGCCCGAGTGCGCACAGCGCGTAGGACAGCAGCAGCCAGGCCAGGGCCGCCCCCGGCATCCGCAGCCGCGCGTCCCGGGCCGGGTCGCGTCCCAACTCGCCCCAGGCGGCGAGCAGTCCGCGAATGTCGCGGTCGCGGTGCAGTCCGAGGGCGACGAGTACGGCGGCGGGCACCACGCAGCACAGGCCCATGACGACGAGGATCAGCGCGAGCACGGCGCTGACGACGTCGTGGGTCTCCTGGAACGCGATCAGCGCCGCGCTCACCAGCGACCAGCCGAACGCGCAGAGCGCGGCCCACAGCCACAGCAGCGCCAGCCGCCCCACCGACATGTGCCTTCTCACCAGCTCCGCGAGCACCGCGGCCCGGTCGACGAGCATCGCCTCGTGGTCGGGCCAGGCACGTAACTCCACAGGCGGTGGGGGTGGCGGAAGTTGGGTGCGCAATGACATGAACCCGACCCTATCGAGCGCGGGCCGCCACCCGCCTGGGCGGCGGCCCGATGCGTGGGGACCGCCCCGGTGCCATGCTGGAAAGGGACACACGGAGGTTCGCGATGGGGTTCTACGCCGAACGGATCGTGCCCCGGATCGTCGATGTCGTCGGCGGGATGAAGACGACGGAACCGCTGCGGCGCCGGGTCTGCGAGGGCCTGTACGGCGAGATCATCGAGATCGGGTTCGGCTCGGGGTGCAACGTGCCGTTCTACCCGGGGACCGTCACCGACGTGGCCGCGATCGAGCCGTCCGACGTCGGCTGGCGCCTCGCCCGTGACCGCATCCACGCGGGGCGCACCCCGGTCCGGCGCGCCGGACTGGACAGTCAGTACCTGCCGTTCGACGACGAGACCTTCGACGGCGCCCTGTCCACCTGGACGCTGTGCACCGTCCCGGACGCCGACGCGGCGCTGCGCGAGGTACGGCGGGTCCTGAAGCCCGGCGGCACCCTGCACTTCCTGGAGCACGGGCTGGCGCCCGAGGAGGACGAGGACGTGCGCCGCCGGCAGCACCGCCTCGACCCGCTGGAGCGGCGGCTCTTCGGGGGGTGCCGGCTGACCCGGCCGATCGCCGCGATGGTGACGGCCGCGGGGTTCACGATCGTCGACCTCGACGTGTTCTACGAGAAGGGCGCGCCGAGGACGATGGGCGCCGCCTCGCTGGGCTTGGCCGTGCGCTGACCGGGCGGGGCGTTGCGCCACTGGCCCCGGGCCGGCTGACCGGGCGGGGCGGACGGCGGCGGGCCGGCTGACCGGCCGCGAGCCGGCCGGCCCGGAGGCGGGCCGCGCCGTGGAGTACGGCCGCTTCCGCTTCGAGGCGCGGCGCCCGTGAACCACGACGGGCCACGGATCCCCGGCGTCCGCTCAGTCGGCGGACTCCACGGCCTCCAGGGACTCGAAGCGCCAGCGGTGCACCGGACGGGCGACCAACTCGTCCTCGGGTGAGGGGAGTTCGGGCAGTGCGTCACCGTAGGCCGCGTCCCACCAGGTGATGACCAGGACCCGGTCCTGCGGGGCCCGCAGCACCTCGCGCCGCAGCGGCTCGCGGGCCAGTTCGGCCGCGCGGGCGCGGGCCCACTCCAGGAGTTCGGGGCCCCGGCCGGTGACGGCGCGGGCCTCCCACATCAGCGCGACGGTCGTACCGCTCATGAGTAGAGGTTTTCCTTGCTGATCTCGTGCACGTGGTCGTGGTCGTGCGCGTGGCCGTGTCCGTGCGTGCGGGCGCCCGGCACGTGGGCGTCCGTCACCGGCAGCGACGAGTCCGCGGACAGTTCCAGGTCCGAGGCGGGGCGCCCACGGGCCACCATCTCCGCGCCCAGCGCCGCGACCATCGCGCCGTTGTCCGTGCACAGCCCCGGCCGGGGCACCCGCAGCCGGATGCCGGCCCGTTCGCACCGTTCCTCGGCCAGCGCCCGCAGCCGCGAGTTGGCCGCGACACCGCCGCCGATCATCAGGTGGTCGACGCCCTCGTCCTTGCAGGCGCGGACGGCCTTGCGGGTGAGCACATCCACCACGGCCTCCTGGAAGGACGCCGCCACGTCCCGTACCGGCACCTCCTCGCCCGCCGCCCGCTTGGCCTCGACCCAGCGGGCCACCGAGGTCTTCAGGCCGGAGAAGGAGAAGTCGTACGCGGCGTCGCGCGAACCGGTCAGTCCGCGCGGGAACGCGATCGCCGCCGGGTCGCCCTCCCGCGCCAGCCGGTCGATGACCGGGCCTCCGGGGAAGCCGAGGTCCAGCACCCGGGCGATCTTGTCGAACGCCTCGCCCGCCGCGTCGTCGATGGTCGCGCCCAGCGGACGCACGTCGCTGGTGATGTCCGGGGCCAGGAGGAGCGACGAGTGGCCGCCGCTGACCAGCAGCGCCATCGTCGGCTCGGGCAGCGGGCCGTGCTCCAGCTGGTCGACGCAGATGTGCGAGGCCAGGTGGTTCACCCCGTAGAGGGGCTTGCCCAGCGCGTACGCGTACGCCTTCGCCGCCGACACGCCGACCAGCAGCGCGCCCGCGAGTCCGGGACCGGCGGTCACGGAGATCCCGTCGAGGTCACGGGCGCTGATCCCGGCCTCCTTCAGGGCGCGCTCGATGGTGGGCACCATCGCCTCCAGGTGCGCGCGGGACGCGATCTCCGGGACCACGCCGCCGAAGCGGGCGTGCGTGTCGACGCTGGAGGCGACGGCGTCGGCGAGCAGGGTCGTGCCCCGGACGATGCCGACACCGGTCTCGTCGCAGGAGGTCTCGATGCCGAGTACGAGCGGTTCGTCAGCCATCAGTCAGTTCCTGTTTCCGGTACGGGCTCTTGTACGTCTTCGTGCGCGGCCATGTCGTCGCGCGTTTCCTCGTGCACGCGCAGGCGCATGACGAGCGCGTCGACGTTGCCCGGCTGGTAGTAGCCGCGGCGGAAGCCGATCGGTTCGAAACCGAAGCGTTCGTACAGCTTCTGCGCCCGGGTGTTGTCGACCCGGACTTCGAGCAGCACCTCGGCGCACTCGAAGTCCGTGGCGTGTTTCAGCAGGTCGGTGAGGAGGGCGGAACCGAGGCCGCCGCCCCAGTGGTCGCGGGTGACGCCGATGGTCTGCACGTCGGCGAGGTCTCCGGCCGCGGCGAGACCGGCGTAGCCGACGATCCGGCCGGTGGCCGGGTCCTCGGCGACGACGTAGCGGCGGGTGGCGCCCGGGCCGCGGGAGTGCGCCAGCTCGGACCAGAACATGCCGGCCGACCAGGCATCGTCCGGGAACAGCCCGGCTTCGAGTTCCAGCACCGGCTCGATGTCCCACCAGCGCATCTCGCGCAGTACGGCAGTGGTGCGCGCACTCGTGCTCGTGCTCGTCACTTCGGGGTGACCACCTTGTAGTTCTTCGGGACCTGGGCGTCGGGCCTGCGCAGGTAGAGCGGCCGGGGCGGCAGCAACTCCTCCCCGGCGGCGACGCGCTCGGCGGCGAGGGCGGCCAGCGCGCCCGCGCCGACGTGCTCGGGGCCCCGGGCGTCCGGGAACGCCTCCGGGTAGAGCGCGGCGCCCGCGCCGACGACGGGGAGCCCGGCCAGCGCCCCGGCGATCTCGGCCGGGCGGTCGACGGCGGGCTCCGTGACCCGGGTGCGGCAGTCCTCGTACCGCGCCCAGTAGACCTCCTTGCGGCGCGCGTCCGTCGCGACGGCGAACGGACCCTCCAGACCGGCGCGCCCGGCGGCGTACGCGAGACCGTCCAGGGTGCACAGCCCGTGCACGGGCACGGACAGCACGGAGCCGAAGGTCGCGGCCGTGACCAGGCCGACCCGCAGCCCGGTGTACGGGCCGGGGCCGACGCCCACGACCACGTCCGTCACGGCGTCGAGTTTCGTGCCCGCCTCGGCGAGGACCCGGTCGACGGCGGGCAGCAGCAGCTCCCCGTGCCTTCGGGCGTCGACCTGTCCGTACTCGGCGACGACGGAGGTCCCGTCGTGCAGGGCGACGGTGACGGCGGGGGTGGCGGTATCCAAGGCGAGCAAGAGCACGCAAACAGCCTACGGCTCCGCCGGACGGGCCACCGCGCCCCGGCCCGGCGTCCCCGGCGGGACGGGCCGGGGCGGCCCCGGCTGCTACCGTCACCACACGCGAGTACGACCTAACGACGTAAACGCTTGTACGACAAACGCTTGTGCTGTGAACGAAGGCGAAAGGGGCACGCACGGTGGCTAGGAGCAGCTCGGGAATCGTGGCCGGGCTCACCGTCGCGGCGCTCGCCGTGGTCGGTGTCCTGGCGTACCAGGCATCGGCGAACGCGCCCGACTCCGTCGCCGTCCCGAAGGCGTCCGCCACCGCCTCCGCCGCCGGCCCCGCGAAACCGGTGAAGGAGAAGGAGGCCCCGCCCGCGGTCCCCGCCGGGTCGGGGACCGGCAAGCGCACGGTGTACGCGCTGGCCGACCGCCGGGTGTGGCTCGTCGACGAGGGCGAGAAGGTGCTCAGGACCTTCGAGGTCGTGCCGAGCGCGCTGAGCCCCGCCCCCGGGACGTACCGGGTGACCAGCCGCAGCGAGCCCCCCACCAAGGGTTCGGACGGCGTGATGATCGAGCACGTGGTGCGGTTCGCGCTGGTCGACGGGGTGACCGTGGGGTTCAGTGCGGCGGTGGACGGCTCGATGAAGAGCCCGGACCCGTCACTGAAGACGGGCGGTGTGCGGATGTCCCGGGCCGACGGGGACGCGATGTGGAACTTCGCGTGGAACCGCACCGCGGTGGTCGTGGTTCCTTGAGGTCCGGCGCCGCGGTGACCGTCGGCCCCTGACCGCCCCGCCCTGTCCTCCGCGCTCCCGCCTCCGCGTCTGGAGGCGGGAGCGTGCGCCTGCACACCGGACGGGGCGGCGGTCAGGAGCCGAGCAGCCTGGCCGCGTACGCGTCCATCAGGTCGTCCGCGTCCTCCGGCAGGCCCAGGGCGCGCGCCGCGGCGGCGAAGTCCCAGTCGGTGATCCGTTCGGCGACGTCGACCGCGCCGAACGCGTTGTCCCGCTCGAAGTCGACGAGGGTTCCGCCCGCGCAGAGCGGCGCACGGCAGGAATGGTCGCCGTGGCCGAAGTAGAACGTCCCCGGGCACCGGACGGCGCGCAGGGCCAGGACCTCGCCCGCCGAGACCCCGTCGCGGCAGGCGACCTCGGCGGCGGCGACCATCGTGTAGTCCGGGAGGGCGACGAGGGCCCCGGTGACGGTGAGCGTGCCGAGCACCAGCACCATCGCCTGGTCCTCCAGGACCAGGTCCCCGTCGACGCGCATGTCGCCGCGGGCGATCGCCATCGTCCCCTCGGGCACGACGACCCGCCCCGTCCGCTGTTCCGGCACGGAGGCGGCGTACGCCTCGGCGAGCACCCGCAGTCCCGCCCACCGGTACTGGTCGGCGCCGTGCAGCCAGCCCCAGAAGCTGTCGGCGGTCAGCTCCTGCGGCGGCGCGCTCATCCGCTTGTCGAGATCGTCCACGCGGACGTCGTACGCGGCGGCCTCGGTGATGAAGAGCGGGTCACGCACCAGGTCCGGCCCGACGCGTTCGTACGCCTCGGCGATCCGTCCCGCGTCGAGCCGCAGCCCGTCCGACGACCAGCCCTGTCCTGCGCCCATTTCCGGTCTCCCCCCGTCATGGCCGCCACGGCGTGTACACCCGTATGTGTGAGCTTCCCGAGCGGCTCACGACACTCTAGGGCCGCCCGCCGCCGCCCGTCAGCCGTCCCGGAGTCCCTGCGCAGGGGACCCGCACGTTCCGGGCGAAGGGCTCCGATCCGAGGGCTTCGGCCCTTCCCGGCTACTCCTGCCGGGCCCTCCCCGACCGCCCCTTACCCGCTCTTTCCGGCCGGGGTCGGCCCGCCCGGCGTTCGAGCGCGGGATCGGCGCCGTCGGAGCGGGTGTCGGTGCCGGTGTCGGTCCCGGGATCCGCCTCGGAGCCGCTCCCGGGGTCCGGGCCGGTGTCGGCGGAGGGCGCGGACGCGGGCGCCGCCGTGTCCTCGCCGCGGTCGTCGGACGGCGGGGGCGGCGTCGAGACCGCCGTCGCCGCCGCGCAGGACGCCAGCAGGTCGCTCATCGACGGCGGCGGCACTTCGCGTTCGGCGGGCGTCGTCATGGATGCCTCCTGAGACTCCGATGGCAGGCATGGTCAGGGACGCCTAACCCGCTCTCGTCATCCATGTGACCACGCCCGCACCGCCCGGCGCAACAATTTGCCGACACGCTGTCGGAAAGCGTGTCGGGGACCGTCCCGGCCCCCGGAGCCAGGCCCCCGGACCCGACCGTCCTCAGTCCTCCAGGGCCTCGCGCAGCCCGGCCCAGCGCGCTCCGACGCCGACCAGCGTGACCGAGCGCCGCTCGTCGTCCGTGTCGCCGACCGCGCGGTGGATCAGCACATGCAGCCGGTCCTGCGACAGTTCCTCGACCTTCCCGTCGCCCCACTCCACGACCACCACCGACTCCGGCAGCGACACGTCGAGGTCCAGGTCCTCCATCTCGTCGAGCCCCCCGCCCAGCCGGTACGCGTCGACGTGGACCAGTGCGGGGCCCCCGGTCAGGGACGGGTGGACGCGGGCGATCACGAAGGTGGGGGACGTGACGGCGCCGCGCACGCCGAGGCCCTCGCCGAGCCCCCGGGTCAGCGTCGTCTTCCCGGCGCCGAGCTCGCCGCTGAGCATCACCAGGTCGCCGGGGCGCAGTACCCGGGCGAGCCGACGGCCCAGGGCCTGCATCTGTTCGGGTGAGTCGACTGCCAGGCCGACGGTGGCGGTGCCCGGGTCGGCGCCCTCGCCCGCCCCGGGCACCGGGCCGCCGTGCGGCGCCTGCGTCAGCGGGCTGTTGTGCGGTGCTTCCATGTCCGCCAACGTTACGGCCTGGGGGCGGTGGGGAGTGGATCAGGGAGCGTCGTCATGCGGCTTCGACTGCGATTCGCTTGCAGGGCGGAGGAGGGAGTCGACGCGGCGCATCGACGCCCCACGAGAACGGGCGAGCGGAGTCGCAGGGCGGCGCGGCCCGCTCCCTGTCGGCCCCAGGTCGTCAGCTCTTGCGGGCGACCGCGCCGACGCGTGCCAGCAGGTCGGCCAGCCGGTCCGTGACCGTCTCGGGGTGCTCCAGCATGACCAGGTGACCGCCGTCCGGCACGATGACCAGTTCCGCGTCCGGAAGCTGGTCGGCGATGCTCTCGCTGTGCGAGCTGGGCGTCACCAGGTCCTTGTCGCCCGCCAGGACCAGCACCGGGATGTCGCGGAACGCGGGCAGGGCATGGGTCTTGTCGTGTTCGGCGAAGGCCGGGTAGAACTCGGCGACGACATCGATCGGGGTCGACTCGATGAGCCGTTCGGCGAACCGTTCCACCGCCGGGTCGACGTCCCGCGAGCCGAACGAATACCGCTTGATCAGCCCGGCGAACAGGTCGGCGGTCGCCCGGCGGCCTCGTTCCACCAGCTCGGCCTGGGAGCCGAGCGCCCGGAGCACTCCGGGCAGCACCCGCCGCACCACGTTCACGCCCGCGAGCGGCAGCCCGAAACTGACCTCGTCGAGCTTTCCGCTCGACGTGCCGACGAACGCGACGGCGGCCACCCGTTCCCGGACGAGCTGGGGGTACTGCTCGGCGAGCGCCATGATCGTCATGCCGCCCATCGAGTGCCCGACCAGCACCAGCCTGCCCTCCGGGGCGGCCGCGTCGATGACCGCCTTCAGGTCCCGGCCGAGCTGGTTGATGCCGACCGTCACCCCGCCGGCCTGGTCCCGGCCCCGCTCCGAGCGGCCGTGACTGCGCTGGTCCCAGTGGACGGTACGGACCAGACCGCGCAACGCCGCCCGCTGGAAGTGCCAGGAGTCCTGGTTGAGGCAGTAGCCGTGGCTGAAGACCATCGTGACGGGCGCGGGCGCCTTGCGACCGAAGAGCCTGCGGCGGCGGGTGCCGTTGCCGGTGGTGCCTTTGTCGTCGCTCCCGTTGCCGTCGTCCCCGTCGTCCCCTCCTGGGGGCGTCGCGCCGTCCGGTTCGACCTCGTCGACCTCGTAGTACAGCTCGGTGCCGTCGTCGGCGACGGCCCGGCCCGGCAGCCCGCGCAGCGAGCCGTACGGGCCCGAGACGTCCAGCGCCAGCCGGGCCCGCCTGCGCATGCCCCGTCCCATGGTCAGCCGCTCGACCGCGACACCGGCCGCCGCGCCCGCCGCGAGCATGCCTATGGCGGCCCCGGCGAACCCGGCCCGTCGCCAGCCGGCCGTCGTGGCGCCCGTCGTCACCGCGTCCGCCGCGCTGAACTCGCTCACCGTGCCGCGCTCCTCGTCGGTCGTGCCCGTCGTTCCGGTCGTGCCGGTCGTGCCCGTCGTGCCCGTCGGCTCCGGTACGGTCCGGTCCGGACTATTCCGGACCGTTCCGGTCGTGATCAGATCGTGCCTGGTCAGGGGCGCTCGGCCGGTCAGGACTCGGCCGGGGCCCCCTGCAGGTGGACACGGGGCACCCGGGACCCGATCCGGGTGACGATCTCGTACGCGATCGTGTCGGCGGCCACGGCCCAGTCCTCGGCGGTCGGCTCGCCGCGGTCCCCCGGACCGAAGAGGACGGCCTCGTCGCCCACCTCGACCACGTCCCCGCCGAGGTCGACGACGAACTGGTCCATGGCCACCCTGCCCGCGATCCGCCGCTGTACACCGCCGACCAGAACGGGCCCGCGGCCGGAGGCGTGGCGAGGGATGCCGTCCGCGTAGCCGAGCGGCACCAGGCCAAGGGTGGTCTCCCGCGAGGTCGTGTAATGGTGCCCGTAGCTGATCCCGTGACCGCTCGGCACATGCTTGACCAGGGCGACCGACGCGGCGAGCGTCATGACGGGGCGCAGCCCGAAGTCGGCCGGCGTGCCCAGTTCCGGGCTGGGCGACAGGCCGTACATCGCGATCCCGGGCCGGACGAGATCGAAGTGGGTCTCGGGGAGGGTGAGCGTCGCCGGGGAGTTGGCGACGTGCCGCACCTCGGGGTCGATGCCCTCCTTCTCCGCGTACGCGACCATGTCCCGGAACACGTTCAGCTGCCGGGCGATGGAGGGGTGGCCGGGTTCGTCGGCGCAGGCCAAGTGGGACCAGAGGCCGGTGACCCGGACGACGCCGGTCTTCTCGGCGGCGCGGGCGGCAAAGACCAGTTCGGACCAGTCGGCGGGCTGGCAGCCGTTGCGTCCGAGCCCGGTGTCGGCCTTGAGCTGGACCCGGGCCGGAACGCCGGCATCCGCCGCCGCGGCGACGACCTCGCGCAGCGCCCACATCCCGCTCACCGACACGTCGATGTCGGCCTCGATCGCCTCGCGCCAGGGCCCGCCCGGCGTCCACAGCCAGCACATCACCCGGCCGCCGAGCCCGGCCGCCCGCAGTTCCAGCGCCTCCTGCGGGGTCGCGGTGCCCAGCCAGGTCGCCCCGGCCTCCAGCGCGGCCCGGGCGCAGGGCACGGCTCCGTGCCCGTACGCGTCGGCCTTCACGACGGCCATGAGCTGCGCTCCGCCCACCCGCGCGCGCAGTTCGCGCACGTTCGCACGCAGTGCGGCGAGGTCGATCTCGGCTCGGGCTCTCAAGGACGGTGTCTCGTTCATCGTGCCCCAGTCTCTCAGAGGCACGTGATGTGCCTTTTCGGCGCACGCTCCCGGGAGGGGCCCGGGACCGGCCGGCCACGGGCCGTCAGGGCCGCCGGGGACGCCCGGTTCAGTGGTGGCGCAGCTCGTGTTCCAGGTGGTCGACGAGGACGCGGGTGCCGTCGCCGTCCTCCGGCCGGTCGTACACCCGGCGTACGCGTGCCTTGCCGCTGCCGTCGCTGCTCCTGTCCATGGCCGGCCCTCCTGTCGGCGCGTGTCGCCCCGTGTCGCCCCGTGTCGGCCGCCTGCGGCGCGGGGTGCCCGGTGCGGGTGGCCGTCGGCGCGCCACGCTCCCGGCCGTTGCGACGCCCGTGCCCGCGCCGACCCGTCACGCCCCGCGCGGCCCGTGCGGCACCCGTCGTGGCCTGTGCGGCCCGTCGTGGCCTGCGCCCAGGATCACTCGGGCCCGTACGTCCCGCCATGCCGCCGGGATCGCCTCCGCGACGTCCTGGGCGGCGACCGGCGAACCGTCGGCGGCGTACCGGGCGGCGAGACCGTGCAGATAGGCGCCGACGGACGCGGCGTCGCGCGGGGCCAGGCCCGCCGCCAGCAGGGAGCCGGTCAGCCCGGAGAGGACGTCGCCGCTGCCCGCCGTGGCCAGCCAGGAGATGCCGGTCGGGTTGACCCGTACGGGGACGTCCTGGTCGGCGGTGGCGACCAGGGTCGTCGACCCCTTCAGCAGGACCGTGGCGCGGTGGAGTCGGGCCAGTTCGCGTACGGCGGCGAGCCGCCCGGCCTCGACCTCCTCGCGGGGGACGCCGAGCAGGGCGGCGGCCTCGCCCGCATGCGGGGTGAGGACGGTCGGCGCGCTGCGCGCCCGTACGGCGTCGCGGTCGAGCAGCCGCAGCCCGTCCGCGTCGACCAGCACCGGGACGTCCGCCGCCAGCACGTCGCCGACCGCCTCGGCGGCCTCCGCGCCGTCACCGAGGCCGGGCCCCACCACCCACGCCTGCACCTGCCCCGCCTTCGACGGCGGGCCCGCGTGGACCAGGGTCTCCGGGTGACGCGCGATCACCGCGCCGCCGCCTGGCCCGACATACCGCACCGCGCCGGCGCCGCCGCGCAGCGCACCGGAGACGGCCAGCACCGCCGCTCCCGGGTACCGGGCCGATCCGGCGACGATCCCGACGACGCCCCGCCGGTACTTGTCGCTCTCGTTCGCGGGCACCGGCAGCAGCGCGGCGAGGTCCGCGTACTGCAACGCCTCCAGGTCGGGCACGTCCGGCAGTTCGGGCCAAAGCCCGATGTCGACGAGGTGCAGCGCGCCCGCGCGTTCGGCGGCCGGATCGACGAGCAGGCCCGGCTTGTACGTACCGAAGGTGACGGTCGCGTCGGCGCGCACGGCGTCGCCGAGCACCTCGCCGGTGTCGGCCTCGACCCCGCTGGGCAGGTCGACCGCGACGACGGCCGCGCCGGTCGCCGTGAAGGCCCGGACCAGTGCGGCGGCGTCCGGACGCAGACCGCCGTGCCCGCCGATGCCGGTGATCCCGTCCACGACGAGGTCGACGTGCCCGCCCCAGGCGGCGGCCACCACCGCACCGCCCGCACCCGGCTCCGGCCCCGTGCCCTCGCCCGGTGCCGTCGCTTCGGACGGTCCCGCGCCCTGCTCCACCACGCGTCCGCCCGCCGCGCGCAGCGCCGCGAGTCCGCCCGCGTGGGCGCGGCCCGGCGAGGTGAGCACGGCGCGCACCCCGGCGCCCCGGCGGGCCAGCCGTGCGCCCGCGTACAACGCGTCGCCCCCGTTGTCGCCGCTGCCGACGAGCAGGACCACCCGCGCCCCGTACACCCGTCCCCGCCGTCGCAGCACGTCGATGCAGGCCGCCGCGAGTCCCGCCGCGGCGCGCTGCATCAGGGCGCCCTCGGGCAGCCGGTCCATCAGGGCGCGCTCGGCGGCCCGTACGGTCTGAACGCTGTAGGCGGTACGCATGTGGTCAACCCTCCGCGATCACCACGGCCGACGCCACTCCCGCGTCGTGACTGAGCGACACGTGCCAGTGCCGTACGCCCAGCTCGGCGGCGCGCGCGGCGACCGTGCCCCGGACCCGCAGCCGGGGCTGCCCGCTGTCCTCGACGTAGACCTCGGCATCCGTCCACAGCAGTCCGGCCGGCGCGCCGAGCGCCTTGGCGATGGCCTCCTTGGCGGCGAAGCGGGCGGCGAGCGAGGCGATGCCGCGCCGCTCGCCGCTGGGCAGCAGCCGTTCCCGCTCCAGGAAGAGCCGGTCGGCCAGATGCGGCGTACGCTTCAGCGCCGCGTCGAACCGTTCGATCTCGGCCACGTCGATGCCCACCCCGATGATCACAGGCGTTCCCTCATCACTCACTCGCTGGCGTGCATGCGCGCCGGCGAGCCGGCGCGCTACTCCACGGTCACGGACTTCGCCAGATTGCGCGGCTGGTCCACGTCGTTGCCGCGGGCCGTCGCGAGTTCGCAGGCGAAGACCTGCAACGGCACGGTCGAGACCAGCGGCTGAAGCAGCGTAGGCGTTGCCGGGATCCTGATGAGGTGGTCGGCGTAGGGAACGACCGAATCGTCGCCCTCCTCGGCGATGACGACGGTACGGGCGCCACGAGCCCGGATCTCCTGGATGTTCGACACGATCTTGTCATGCAGCACCGACCGGCCGCGGGGCGAGGGCACGACCACAACGACCGGCAGACCGTCCTCGACGAGCGCGATCGGCCCGTGCTTGAGCTCGCCGGCGGCGAAGCCCTCGGCGTGCATGTACGCGAGTTCCTTGAGCTTGAGCGCGCCTTCGAGGGCGACCGGGTAGCCGACATGGCGGCCCAGGAAGAGGACGGTGTCGTGGTCGGCGAGGGACCGGGCGAGCGCCCGGACCGGCTCCATGGTCTCCAGGACGCGGGCGACCGCCCCGGACATCTCGGAGAGCTGGCGGATGACGGTGCGGATCTCGTCGCCCCATTTGGTTCCGCAGTTCTGGCCCAGGTACAGGGCGACGAGGTAGCAGGCGACGAGCTGGGTGAGGAACGCCTTGGTGGAGGCGACGGCGACCTCGGGTCCGGCGTGCGTGTAGAGCACGGCGTCGGATTCGCGGGGGATGGTGGAGCCGTTCGTGTTGCAGATGGCCAGGACCTTCGCACCCTGTTCGCGGGCGTGCCGCACGGCCATCAGGGTGTCCATCGTCTCGCCGGACTGGGAGATCGCGACGACGAGGGTGCGGTGGTCGAGGATCGGGTCGCGGTAGCGGAACTCGCTGGCCAGCTCGGTCTCGCAGGGGATCCGGGTCCAGTGCTCGATGGCGTACTTGGCGATCATCCCGGCGTGGAACGCGGTGCCGCAGGCGATCACCACGACCTTGTCGACCTCCCGCAGCTCGTGGGGCGCGATCCGGACCTCGTCGAGGCGGAGGGCGCCCGCTCCGTCGATCCGCCCGAGGAGCGTGTCGGCGACGGCCCGGGGCTGTTCGGCGATCTCCTTGAGCATGAAGGAGGTGTGGCCGCCCTTCTCGGCGGCGGACACGTCCCAGTCCACGTGGTACTCGCGCACGGTCGCGGGCCCGCCGTCGAAGTCGGTGACGGTGACGCCCTCGCGACGCAGCTCCACCACCTGGTCCTGACCCAGTTCGATCGCGGAGCGGGTGTGCGCGATGAACGCGGCCACGTCGGAGGCCAGGAACGCCTCGTCCGCTCCCACCCCCACGACGAGCGGCGAGTTGCGCCGGGCCCCGACCACCGTGTCCGGCGCGTCCGCGTGCACCGCGACGAGGGTGAACGCGCCCTCCAGCCGCCGGCACACCTGCCGCATCGCCTCCGCCAGGTCCGCGCAGGACGAGAACGCCTCGGCCAGGAGGTGGGCGACGACCTCGGTGTCGGTCTCGGAGACCAGGTCGTGGCCGCGCTCGGCGAGTTCGGCGCGCAGCCGGGCGAAGTTCTCGATGATCCCGTTGTGCACGACCGCGACGCGGCCCGCGTTGTCCAGGTGCGGGTGCGCGTTCGCATCGGTGGGCGCGCCGTGGGTGGCCCAGCGGGTGTGCCCGATCCCGGTGGTACCGGCCGGGAGGGGCGCCTCGGCCAGGGCCTTCTCCAGGTTGACCAGCTTGCCCGCCCGCTTCGCCCCGGCCAGCCCGCCGTCCGCGAGCACGGCGATGCCCGCCGAGTCGTAGCCCCGGTATTCGAGACGCTTCAGCCCCGCGACGACGACGTCCTGCGCCGACTGCCCACCGACGTATCCGATGATCCCGCACATACCGTTCCCTTCTCTGGGCCTCATTGCCTTCCGGGCCATTCACCCCCTCCGTCCCGAATCGTCGCAGAAGCCGGGCAGGGCGGCAGGGAACGCGTCGCGGGACGGGCCGGGTGTCCCGGGTGTCCGTACGGGGCCGACGCGGGCGGGAGCCACCGCTCATTCGCTGCGCCGGGCGCCGCCGATGTGGTCGTTGATCTGCTGGAGGCGCTGCCAGGCGGCGGGGTCGGTGCCGTCGCCGAGCGTGTAGTGCAGGGCGGGCCGGATGGCCGGGCCGAGCCGGACGGGCGTGAAGGCGCCGTGGGCCCCGGGGCCTGGGCCGAGGTCGGCGACGGCCTCGGGGCCCAGGGTGAAGGTGAGCGGTACCGGCGGCGGCTCATGGTGGGCCGGGGTGGTCAGATCCCCGCGCGCGGTGCGCAGCTGGCCGACCATCGTGGCGAGATGGTGACCGGTGGCCAGGGACTCGGCCACCTCGGGCAGCACATCCACTGGAGCGCCCATGTCGGCGTCGTGGCCGAGGGCCAGAGTGATGTGCTCTTCGACGCCGAGGCGGATACGTGCGGTACGCATGGTGGCGATCGCCGGACGGTCGGGGGCGCCGACGGCGACGATCCAGGTGGGCAGGGACTGCTGGGCACGGGTGCGGGCCAGGTCAGTCAACTGGCGCATCGACCAGGGCACATTGACGGGTTCGGCGGTAGACCAGCCGGCGGGCGGGCCCCGGTGAGCATGCGCCAGACCTCTTCCAGGGCGCCGCCCAGGACGAGCCGTTCATCGGCCGGGTGGACCGTACGGATGGAGAGCAGCAGTTGCCGCTCTCCCACGACATCGGACCGGGGCCGGAAGGCGTCCGCGATCCGGGGCTGTCGCCGGTGACAGGGGTGAAGCGCCCCTCGTGCCAGTGCAGCACGGATCCGGAGAGTCCGTCGTAGTAGCCGCACGCGGGGTCGCGAACGACCCAGCGGGACGGCAGCCCGTCCAGCAGCGTACGGGCAGGGAACGTGAGCCGTGTGCCAGGCGGAGTGAGAAGGTGCAGCTCACGCCCGGTGCGGGCCGTGTGGAGAGAACCCGAGACTCCTGCCTCAGCTGCCCAGGTGTCGTCCGGTGCGGTGCATTTCTTAAACGCCTCGTCGAGTTGCCCGACAAACCTGCGCAGGAGATCGGCCACGGGCTTGGAGAGTTGCTCCGGCAGTTACTCGATCCGGTCTCGCGCCAGGAGAGCTTCGCAGTACAACGCGACCGGATAATTTCCGGTGGGGCGCCAGCCGGATTCCATATGCCGGACCATTCTCTCCCATTCTGCAAGATAAGCCCGAGAATGGTACAGGTGAGCTCCTGATTCATCAACGAGTACAGGGTCAGCGGGGCTTTCGTGTGCAACTCGGAGGAGCTCCGTGGCGTGGATGAATTCCGAGGTGGTCGGCGTGGGGACATGCTGTTCCCGGACGATCTCTGGAAGCTGCATGACACGAACGCCATGAAGTTGAGGGATGGCAGCCTCAACGGCGTCGATGGAGTACTCGGGCCGCTCGTCGTCCGACGCCAGGAGACGAGCACGGGTCACCAAACCGGTTGCGGTCACCAGCCAATATGCGCTGGGAAGTTGCTCTTCGGCGGGATACAGGACCATGGTCTGTGCTGCAACAGCGAAGCGTGAAGCGAATTCTGGCTCGGTCGGCTGCTGGGAGACAGCGTCCTGGACGAAGATATCCAGAGTCAGTGCGACGTCGCCAAGGACAGGCGAGTAGTCGCACAGGGCAAGAGCATCCCAGTTGCGGTTGTCCTGATCGGCGTCGACGTCGGCGACATCTACGGAGTTCGGCTCGACGCGCAGGCACGACGCCAGGGCATCGGAGATTCGGGACGGCTGCAGGCGATCGGTGGTGAAGAGGTTGTATGTCATCGGTAGGTCCCGTTGTAGAGGTCCAGCGCCTTCTGAACGGCTTGTGGGTTGTTGACGAACCGAGGGTTCCGCGTCAACTGCACCGCCAGCCGCCTTCATCCTCGTCAACGCCGATCTGGTCAAATCCTGATCGTCACGGCCGTGACGGTCAGGCTTTGACCAGATCGGTAAATCCGGCTTACCCGACACCGCTCACGCTGAAATCGTTTCGGTCGGCCCGGATTACGTGGGGAACTCTCCGCACCAGTTGCGGGTCAGAAGGGTGGAGGGCAGGTACTCGGATTCAACCTCGATGGGGATGCCCGCGTCGTGGGCGAAGCAGGCCATGGCGAGCGGAGCGAGTGCGACGAGGCCCGATGCCTGGAGGGAACGGCTTTCCTCGCTCCAGTACTCCTTGTGCCATTGGAGAGCAGTGGTGAGCGCCTGGGTGAAGCCGGCGTGGTCGTTGCGGATGATCCGGTGGAGCATCTCCATCGGGGGGTACAGCAGCTTGCCCGCCGACTCCGGATCGCTGGCGACTTCCGGGGCGGTGCCGTCGACTGCGGCCACCAGTTTCTGGCCGAGGTCGGGGCCGCCGAGCCAGTAGGCCTGGAGTGTCTCGATCCAGTCGTATACGAACTCGTCGACCGGCGAGCTGTTTTCCCGCAGCAGGGACATTGGAACTCGGCACAGGGCGGTGATCCGGTCGCGTTCCCGGCACACCGCAGCCAGGTAGAAAGCGTCGATCCAGGTACTCCGGTTGACGTACCACTGTGGCCCGGTGGCCTGAAGCGTGCGGTCCTTGTGTGCGATGCGACACTGCACGTGCTCCTCTGTCGTGGTCGCAGCGGCGAACACGGCGGAAGAGACCTGCATCGCGTTCACCCAGGCATCCCACGTGGGGAATATTGCAGCCTCGGGGTCCAGCAGGCAGCGAGAGTTGGCCATGGTGAGCGTGATGCGCTGAGCGTCACCCAGATCGGTGGAGTCAGTCTCCAGGCCGTCGATCAACTCCTGCACGCTCCCTTGGAGCACGGCGATGCCCTCTTCCGCATTCCCGGTGGGAAGGGGCGGACGGGTGATAATCGTGGCCAATGCTTCTCTCCCTAGAAGATCTTGAAGTATTTGAGTGTGGCCCCAGCATACTGACCTGTGTTCTCAGCAGCCTGGACAAGCACGTACCGCAGGGTCCCGCTCTTGATAGCTTTTCGGATTTCCCTTGCGTACTTGGCGTCACCCGGTGAGTGCGGGGCACGCTCATTCATGTCGGCCAGGATAGTGCGGACGTACTCGATGGTTCCCTGCTTCACCATCATTTTATTCTTGGGATCGCCGTTACTCTGACGCCATTCCAGTGTCGCCTGGGGGCCTTTCGCCTCGACGATGACGAGGTTGCCGTCCTTGTCGCGCCAGAGCTGATCGAACCGCTTGGACCCGTTGGGTGTCTCCGGCAGAGGGGGATCGGTGACCTCGTGAGCTCCTTCGAACTCCTTCTGCTGGAGCATGTGCCGACGCGCAGCCTCCTCGCCCAGAGCCTCTCCCAGCTTGGAGTTGTTGGGGACGTCCACACCGACCGTCTTGTCGAAGTGCTCCTGGGCTTTGGCGAGCGCTTCGGTGTTCTCGGCAGTTGGGGCATCGTCGAAGGCGTTTTGAGCTTTGGTCAGCTCCATTCCGGCTGTGCGCTTGGCGGCAACGTCGTCGAGATGGTTTAGATCGGCCGCAGCGACCGTCTTCCTTCCTCTCTCCAGAGGAGTGAGGTGAAACTGCTCTGGACTCGCGTAAGGGAGTTCGCTGGCCGCCATCCAGCTGCCATCCGGTTTCTCGATGAGTTTCGGCAGGAGCTGCCCGTCGACCAGTTCCTTGGCATCGTTGCGATAGCCGGACCCCCACTTGTCATAGTGCTCTGCGCGCCAGACCGGGTCTTCATTGGCCAGTCGTACATGCTCGCGAGTGATGGCAGCACGTTCTGCGGCTGTCCGCTGACTGGGAGGCGTCTCCCGGGCAGCCTCGAATTCCGCGCGGTGGGCAGCCGTATTGTCCCCTGAGCTGCCCCCGCCATTCGGACGTCCGTGATCGAAGCCCGTCGGGCCGTCGTGGCCGCCTCCGCCGGGGCTGTTATGGCCTGAACCACTGGCACCTTCGCTGTGGCTTCCATTGACCGCGCCCTCATGTCCACCACTGCTCGACCCAGTTCGGTGGTCTGCACCGGTCGAAGGACCATGGTTGGCGGAGGGGCTCGTACTGAGGTCGCCTGCGCGGGCGGTTGCTTCGGGCGCATGCCGTCCCGCTGTGACGAGTTCGCGGTTGCCCTGGCGTCCGCCGACTCCCCGTTCGGCTGCGGAGGGTTCGTGCTTGGCCGGTTCGAGGTGGGGTGTGCCGTCGGGGTTGAGTGGGATGAGGTTGCCGTGCTTGTCGACGCGGTAGCGGTCGCTGAGGTCGAGGGCGCCGTCGGGGAACTTGGTCGTGGGTAGGTGGAGGTGGTTGCTGATGTTGGCCAGGACCTGGGAGACCTTGGGCAGGTCGGAGAGGGCCTTGGTGGCTTTGAAGGCGCCGCCGAGGGGGTCGAGGGCGTCGCCGACCCTGGCCATGGTGCCGGCCGCCTTCGCGAGCGTGCCGCCCTTGCCGAGCTTCGAGGCGGCGGCCAGCGGGCCGGCGCCCAGGGTGAGCACGTTGAAGGACGTCACGGCATGGGCTCGGGCGGGGTCCTCCTGCCACATGTCGTACGCGATGAACTGCTTGCCGAACTCCTTCGCGTACGCCTTGCTCTCACGCTGCCAGTCGGACAGGTGCTCGTCCTGCCCCAGCAGGTCCATGCCGTAGGCGTAGCCGCCGACGACGGTGCGCCTCAGGCCGTCCCATGCCTGGTCACGCTCTTGCTCCCCGTGGAAGCCGGCCAGGGTGGCCAGGCCGTCGAGGCCGCCCACGATGCTGTCCTTGACGATGCCGTCCCACGCCCAGCTCTTGGCCCCGTGCCCCCACCACTCCAGACTCCACCGCTCATAGGTGCGCTCCTCGGGGCTGCCCCACGGCAGGTCCTTCATTCCCTTGAGCGTGTCGGCGCTCTGGCCGTACATGCCGGGGCCGTGCGTGCCGTCGTCCACCACCCACTTCGGGCGGCACAGGGCCGGGCTGATCGCGTTGATCTTGTTGGCGGCGTTGCGTTCGGCTTCCTGGAAGCCCTCGCGCGCCGCTGCCACACCGTCCATCAGCGCCTGATGCTTGTCGTTCTTGCCCTGGTCCTCGGTCCAGTCGTCATCGCCCCGGACGCTGTCGACGAAGGTGAACGCGTCCAGCTTCAACTGCTTGAGCCGCTCCGCGTGCGGCCTGGCCTCGAAGACGAACGTGTCCAGGGCATCGGCCAGCGCCTCGATGTTCCCGGCGAACTCCTCCGCCGTATCCATGACCGGCCGGGTGGAGGAGAAGAGCTTGTCGGCCTCGGGGGCCTGGTAATAGGCGGCCATCGCCTGGAAACGGGAGTGGACGTCCTTGCCCCCGTTCCGGATGCCGATCGCGTGCGTCCGCAAACTGGACGCGGCCTTCTCCAACTGGCCGAAGTCACCCGTGTACTGCGGTATTCCCCCCGGTTCGATCACGCCGGCTACTCCCCGCCCCGGTGGCCGGACTTCTCCCCGACCGCCCTGATCTCCGCAGGGGTCGGAGCCTTCGCCGCCTCCCGCTGGGCCCGGGCGGCCATCGCCAGGTCCCCCTCGATGTACTCGGCGGTGGCCTTGACCGTGCCGTCCATCGACTTCCTGGTCCGTGCCGCCATGAACCTGATCTGCCGCTGGGTGTCGGCAACGAAGTTCGCCACCGCGGCCCCCACCGGCCCCGTGGGCGCCTCACCGCAGTACGGCCCACTGATCGTCCCCGCGGACAGCGCAGCGGCCTCCGCACTCTCGCCGTACCCCTTGACGCCCTTGCTCAGGTCCTCGGCCGCCAGCCCCACCAACGACAGAACGGACTCCACCCCGCCCGGCCTGATATCCCACCCCGTCACACCAACCCCCCGCAATCCCCCGACTGATACATCCGATATGCCCCGTCAACTACGGTCGGCGCCATGGCCAGTGACACGCGCATGACGGACAATAGGATCTTCATCTTTATCAAGACACGCGTAGCACCTGCAATGCCTTTCGAGTCAAACGGGCGTTGCCGCGGGCGCGTGACGCGGGTCGCGGGTCGCGGGGTAGTGCGACATGTGTGGAGCTCTACCGGTAGAACCGTTCGCATGTGCCGATGCCTCCGTTCCTCGCCGCGGTCGCGCGAGGCAGGGACCGGAGGGGCGAGCAGAGCGGCGTCGGGTGTTTGCAGCGGGGAAGGGAGGTGTAGGCGCCGGGGCGGCCGACGATCCCGTTCAGGCGAGACGGAGCGTGGCCGGGCGACGATTCACCTGCCTCGTCGGCCCTGCCCGGCGGCGAACACCCCACCGGAACCGAAGGCCAGGGCGGCGAACCGTTCACCGATACGGCGGTGCGCGGCGGCGTCCGGGTGGAGCTGATCGGGCAGCGGCAGTTCCGCGAAGTCCGCCTCGCCGTACAGTTCGCGGCCGTCGAGGTAGTGCAGGTGCGGGTCGCCGGCAGCGCGCTGCGCCACGATGCGGGCCAGTTCGTCCCGGATGACGCCGAGCGTCAGCTTCCCGGCCGCCCGTTCGGCGGGATCGCCCGCGGCCCGGACGCTGAGCCGTCCACCGTCGGACTCCGGGAGGCTGGGACCGGGGGTGTCCTCGTGGATGAGGCAGAGCAAGGGCGAGACGACCAGCAGCGGGGTGGCGGGGTGTCCCTCGCGGATGGTGTCGAGGAATCCGTGCACCGCCGACGTGAAGGCGCGCAGCCGCATCAGGTCGGCGTTGACCAGGTTGATGCCGATCTTGACGCTGATCAGGTCGGCAGCGGTGTCGCGCATGGCACGGGCGGTGAAGGCGTCGAGCAGGGCGTTGCCGCCCAGACCGAGGTTGACCAGGTCCACGCCGCCGAGGAAGGCGGCCCGGGCCGGCCAGGTCGTGGTGGGGCTCGCGGCGTCGGAACCGTGGCTGATCGAACTCCCGTGATGCAGCCACACCCGGCGGCCGTCCACCGGCACGGGCTCGACCGGAGCGTCGGTGCGCAGCGCGACCAGCTCGGTGATCTCGTTGTGCGGCAGCCAGATCTCGACCCGCTTCTCCCCCTCGGGCAGCGGCGGGAAGCGGACGGTGCCGACCGGTCCCGGCCGCGTTTCCACCGGCCCCTTGACCAGGTCCACCACCAGGACGTTGCCGCCGGTCGTACTGGCCTGTGCCACGAGTCGCCCGTCGACGAGCAGGTCGTAGACCCCGTCCAGTCGGGGCGCGGCACCCTCGTACACCGGCCTGGTACGGAGCGTGTCCAGCTCGACGGCGGTGGCCCGGGTGCGGAACACCAGCCGTACGCCGGACGGCTGCGCCTCGACCATGGCCAGCCGCCCGTCCCCCTGCGCCCGGGCCCACGCGGGCAGTCGGTGCGGCAGCACCCCGTGCTCGGTGCGCTCCAACTCGCACGCGCCGCGCACGAGGTCGGCGGTGGGAGGTGTGGTGATCCGGTCCGCGCCCGGGGGTGCGGTGGAGGCGGCCGACGCGGTGGCGAAGTCGGGACCGTGATCGTGATCGCGCTGATGGTTCATGACTTCAGCGTTTCAATCGATCCCCCGCACCGCATACGGTTTTCCGGCCACCGTGGGAACAACGGTGCGCGCGTGAGGGTTCGTCGTCGAGACGGGCGAAACCGCACCTCACGCGTCCCGCGCGCCCCAGCCGAAGCCGCCTCGATGGCCCGGTCCGCAGCGGCCTCGTCAAGGCGGTCACCGGCTGCGTCCTGGCGGCCGGCTGCTGTTCTCCACGCTCGCCCACTACCTGGGCGGCGCACCTGCGGAACCTGACGTCGTGCCGGCCGACGTCCCGGCGAGGACCCCGGACGGGGAAGCGACCACGATGCGTCGCTGGGTACTCCAGGAGCAGACCTGGACGAAGGTGCTGGACGAGTCCGGTTTCACCCGGATCAGCGTCGACAGGTTGCCGTCGACAACCAACGCTCAGCGCAGCGCGGACACACTGTTCGTGACCGCTGTCCGGCGGGCTTGAGACCGGAAGGCGCGGAGCGCCCGGCCCGGACGTTCCACCTCACCATGGCCAACCCGAAGTGCCACTGGGGCAGCGTCTACGTCGTCGCCACGAAGTAGCCCCTCAAGCAGCCCGTGAATCCGACGCCCCGACGCTCGCCACCCCGGGCTGCCCGAGAACGTGGACCGCCCCGCCTCGCCGACAGTCGGGGCGGGGCGGGGCGGTACGGGTGGAACGGACCGCGACGGTCAGCGCGCGGACGCGTACGACACGAACTCCGCCCATGCCGCAGGTGCGAATCCGAGCTGGGGACCCAGTACGTCCTTCGAGTCGCGCACGCGCACTGCGCCAGGCACCACGGCAACCTCTACGCAGTCGGGCCCGTCGTTACTGCTGTAGCTGCTCTTGAACCAGGCCGGCTCGGAGCTGTCACCAGCAGAGATCTTCCGGATCATGTTTCCCCCAGCAGTTTCTCGATGAAGGTCCGTGACAGCCGAGGCGTAAGCGCCTGGGCGCGGATCAGGCCGTACCTCATCTCAAGGATCTGGACTTCCTTGGGATTGGTGATCAGTCGGCTGGTGAGCTGGACCTCATTGTGTCCCACAGCCGTTCCGTCGCTCAGTTTAAGCACCCGATGTGCGCCTGCGAGCCCCGCATGCTCCTCCGAGTCCGTCGGCATGACCTGAACCTCAACGTGTCTCAACGCCGACAACTCCAACAAGCGTTCAAGCTGACGGCGCAGCACCATTCGGCCTCCGATCGGGCGCCTCAGCGTGGCCTCCTCCTGAACAAACGTCACAAGCGGAGCGGGACATCGACCAAAGACCGACTGACGGGCCATACGTGCCGCCACCAACCGGTCCACCTCTTCCTCGGTGTAAGCAGGTCGTCGAGCCCTGTAGAGGGCGCGGGCGTACTCCTCGGTCTGAAGTAGGCCGTGCACGACGTCGGTGGTGTAGGCGCCCATCTCCACCGCCGCCCGCTCCAGGTTCGCCAGATCCCGGACCTTCTTCGGGTAACGCGCCTCCCTCAGGTCCTTCTTCATCGCGGCGATCTTGCCGCCCGCGCCCAGGACTTGGTCCGCCCTGTCCAGGAACTCCGGCTTCGGGATGCGTTTGCCGCCCTCCACCTTGTAGACCTGGTTCTCCCCTTGACATCCTCGCCCCCGTGAAGGAGGGCGATTCCCGTCTACCGCGCCGTTGAAGGCTGCGGTGTCGGGTGGGTTCCCGCTTCGCTGCGCGGTG